>DYLR01000007.1 GCA_020721975.1 Blastopirellula marina
GAACAGATGAATGAAAAAGGAAAAAATTATACGGCCATTAGCGCTGTCATATTAAGATTTGGACAATTACTGATTATTTCGTTGTTCAATGCCCAGTTATACATTGCCTTTACTGCAGCAATTCTATTGTTTATGGTATTGGCAGATTTCTTAGCCTTTATTTGTTTTCTGATATAATTTTGTATAGCCATTGTGGATATATCGGAATCCACTTGATTGAAACCAACGAATTTGACAAAATCCCGTAAAAGAATAGTTTGGTCGCACACATGCCTAATTCTTATCTGGCCGACAGCAACCCTTGATTGCTGATAATCGAGATATAAATTACAGAGGTACTTAATTGATAAATTTTTGTAGTTTTTATCTGGCGGCGCTGTTTTCCCTGAATGCAAATATATTGCCTGCTCAAGATATCTTTGTAACGCAAGCTTTTTATCTGTACCAAAGTAATAAAGCTTACCCCTAATCTTCTTGCAAAATTGACCCGTTGGGTGTAATGTTAGCGGGGATTTATCTGAACGGGTTTTGCGTTTTTTATTGGCAGCGCTGAACATGATAAAAATCCTTAACTACAACCAGAAATTTGAAACACTTCTACCTTTTTTGGTATTATAATCCAAAAAAAAATAGTTGTAGTCAAGGTTGTATAAATAATTTTGGCTTAATTATTTAAAGATTATAAGTATTTATAATATAAGTATTTGGAGCAGTGACCGAGCGGCTGAAGGTGGTGGTCTTGAAAACCACTGTGGGGCAACCCACCGGGGGTTCGAATCCCTCCTGCTCCGTTGTGAAAAATTCAGATGTTCAGAAACCGAACCCCGCGGACGGACGATTTAATTTCACCGTCGGCACGACAGCAGTTAAGCAACGTCGAATGTTAAATGCTAAATGTTTATCGTCAGTTTCTGATTTTGTCAGGTACAAAAAGCCCGGCTTTACGCTCGTCGAGCTGCTGGTTGTAATAAGCATTATTGCCCTGCTTTTGGCGATTTTAATACCGTCGCTAAACAAAGCCCGGCTGGCCGCACAGAGTACCGTTTGCAGGGGGCATTTAAAATCCGCAGGCCAGGGCCTTCAAATTTATGCCGCGTCCTTTGATAACTGGCTGCCGGGACCAAGCACCAGCGGAAGTACCCTCACAAGAACCAATACCGTCAGGGCTGAAACTTCGCCAGTCGAACCGGTGCAGAACACAGATTGGATTTCGCCAATTCTTGGCAAAGAATTGGGCCTTCCTGGCAACACCGCAAAACGTTTAGTCGCCATTTTTGAAACAGCCCTGCGATGCCCCGCCAACACATTGAAGTTCGATTATGAATACCCCCGGGGCGGCGGAATGATAAATTTCATCAACGTGAATGAAATTAAAACCGCAAGTTATAGCACAGCACAGGGCTTTCATGTCTATCGCAGGCCGGCAGGCGTGGCAGCCAATGTAGAATATGACCGCCCTGCCGCCATCATTTACGATACTTATGTTGAGCGAATGGTTACAGTTCCGTCAAATTACAGCCCAAAACTTTATAAGGTCGGCCGTGCCTGTGAAAAAATATTCGCTATGGACGGCACAAGGTATATCGACGTAATCGACGGGCAAGACCGGATTTCGTTCAACAGTTTCGCCTGCCAGCTCAAAGGCGGCAATTTTATGCAGTACGGCCCGTGTACCGCTCAAAGCGGAGACCCGTATCTCTGGGAAGGCACTGCACCGGCCATCAAGCCTCGCGGCAACAGGAATAAAAAATATTCCTATCGCCACAGTGGGAAAATGAACGCCGTATTTTTTGACGGTCACAGCAGCACGCTCGATATGCCAGAATCGCTCAATTTGGGTTTATATTTCCCCAGCGGCTCAATCGTAGGCAGTTCACCACAGGATATCAAATCAGCTCAAATCTATGCCACAGGACAAATACTCCCATAGGATGTAGGGGATAGAAATATGAACATCCAATAACCAAATTCCAACATCCGGCTAATTACCAATGCCCAATTTCCCAATGACCAGAGAATGCCCGAATATTTTAATGACCAATATTTCGGCGAAAGCTTTTTGGATGTTGGGAGTTGAAAATTCTCTGGTCATTCGGATTTGGGTTTTGGTCATTTTTATTCGGGGGTTTCTTTATCGCAATTCACCTGCCCTGAACATTGCTGAAGGATTCTTCGGGTTTGGTCGTTTGTTATCTCTTGACAACTTTTCTGAAGACGCTAAACTGTTATTCTGGAGATTTTTAACGGAATTGTGGAATTTGGAAAGGAAACCTTATGAAACTGGTCGGTTTTTCAACATATTTTTTTGCAATAATATGTATTTTTGCAGCTGTTTGCCCTGCCAAAAGTGAAAAGCACCTTTATTCACCGCCCCCGGCAATAGATGAAATCAGGGCAATGCCGCCGTCGGCGCCGGCTGAAGTGGCCTTGATTGAGGTAGTTGCCGCCCAGCGGGACGAATATCGTCTTGCACTGGAAAAGTTGCGAGCCTATTACGAAAAAAGCGGCAATGATATGAAGCTCGGCTGGGTTAAAAAGGAACTCCGCGCCATCGCCGCCGCTCCGCGATACAGCTATATGATTGACGCCGAGGTTGCAGGACCTTCGCTAAAAGCCAGCGTTTCCATCCCTGAAGCCGACGAACTGTTCGACCAGGCTATGGCTCATTACAGCAAAGGCAAGACACTGGGCTTATTTAAAAACAATAAACAGCTCGGTCTGGCTCTGGACAAGTTCAACCAGCTTATTCGTGAATATCCGGTGAGCAACAAAATTGACGACTCGGCTTTTTATGCCGGCAGAATTTACGAAATGTTCGGCGATTATAGTATAGCCGCGACATATTATCAGCGTGCCTTCCAGTGGAATCCCAAGATTGACTACCCTGCCCGTTATCGTGCCGCGCTGGTTTACGACTGGAAGCTCAAACGCAGGCAGGATGCTTTGGTGTTATATCAGCAGGCGCTTGCACTGGATCCGATTACCGAGGCGAATCGCGAATATATTGAGGAGCGTATCCTTGTTATGTCATCGCCGGAATTCCCTCAAAACCAGGAGTAGCGAATTAGGTTTTGAACAACAAATCCTCGATTATATTAACGGCAGCAATCTTCTTGCAGATTGCAGGAGGGTTTTGCTGGCCGTTTCGGGCGGCGCCGATTCGATGGCAATGCTCGCTGTGCTGTCGAATCTGACCAAATCTGGAAAATTAAAAGTCATAATCTGCGTCGGGCATATCAATCACAATCTCCGTCCACAGGCGCTGCACGACCAGCAGTATGTCATAGATTTCTGCCGTAATCTCGGCATTCAGGCCGTTTGCAAAAGCATAAACGTAAGGGAATACGCCCAAAAGAACAAATTAAGCATCGAAACCGCCGCCCGGCAGATGCGCAGAAAAGCCCTCGTTGATATTGCATCAGAACTCAATTGCGATGCACTCGCTGCCGCTCATCACGCCGACGATAATGCCGAAACAATACTTTTCAGACTTCTGCGAGGCACAGGGTTTCGCGGCCTTGCAGGAATTCTGCCATACGAAAAACTTTCGGAAAATCTTCTAATCTTCAGGCCGCTTCTGAAAATCCGCCGCAGGGAAATTGAGGACTATCTAAAAGAAAAGAATATTGTCTGGCGAACCGATGCAACGAATTTCGATGTTGGCTTCCGTCGAAACTGGATAAGACACAAACTTTTGCCATATTTGCAAAATAACTGCGAAAACGATATAACCGATTTGCTGTGCAAACTCGCAGAGGTGTGCGAGAAACTGCGTAAAACCACAGAACAGCAAATCTCTGGTCTGCGGATTTCCGCCCTGCCGGCAACGCAGACAATCGATATTCAAATCGCGAAGAATTTACATCCCGTTGTTCAGACGGAATTACTGCGGCAAATGATAATTTCCCGCGGCACAGGCGAACAGAAAATCACCGCCGACCACTACCGGCAGATGCTGAAATTGCTCAACGGCACGTCCCGGCAAAATATCGTGCGGCTTCCTTACGGCCTTTGTGCCCGGTTAGCAGGGGAAAATCTTGAACTAATCGCAAATAACAAAATGATTTGTGGCATAGAAAATAAATTCATTTTTTCAGCGACTCTTATCATCCCTGGTGAAATCAGTTATAACCAATATCGCATTATCACAAAACTTATCGACGCCCAGGCCGGCAATATCCTGGAAAAACTTGATAAATTCAAGAAAAACAAGACTCGATTTATTGAATGGTTTGACATCGACAAATTGCCGCAGCCGCTGATTGTCCGCAACAGACAGACGGGGGACCGGTTTAATCCGATGGGAATTAACGCTCAGATGCGTGTAAGTAAATTTTTAATTGCAAACAAACCGCCAAAAGGATTTCAGCCTGTTATATTTACAGATGCCGAAGGCCGTATATTTTGGCTCGCCCCCTGCCGAACATCGAGCATCGCAGCTGTTGACCCGACAACCCGCAGGATATTACAAATTGAATTGATGCCGTCGTGCAACCGATAAATTCAAAAAGTTGCACAAACCTGTTTTGTGATGAAACTTTAAATCCAAATAATGTTTATTATCCGATTTTGCCGGCTTCAATTTTATCTGCTGCAGATTGTATTCAAAGCCATTTCTATTTCGCCCATCTGGCGTATTTTAAGAATATAGGCGATAATATCTTTTCTGCTGATGATGCCTACGAGTTTCCCGTTGCGGGTAATCGGAACTCTGCGGAAGTTTTTCTCACGCAGACAATTTACAATATCGATAAGATTATCGCGGTCGTAATCAAAGCTCACTACATCCTTAGTCATGTGGTTCGCCACCAAATCGTTCATGTTATCGACCTGATACAAAAGCCTGATGACGTCTTTTTCGGAGATAATTCCGCAAAGACGGTTATTGTCGTC
The DNA here is from genome assembly GCA_020721975.1 of Blastopirellula marina. Lineage (GTDB taxonomy): Bacteria > Planctomycetota > Phycisphaerae > Sedimentisphaerales > UBA12454 > DYLR01. Next base: position 4,894 of record DYLR01000007.1, read on the forward strand.
AACAACGGGCAGGCCGGTAATATAGTTATCAACAAACATTAAAACGGCCTCTGCGAGCGTCTTATCGCTTCTTATTGTTATAACATCGCTTGTCATCGCATTGGCAATTTTATACATTTTATATTTCTCCTTTGGTTTGAGTTTTTATCGTCAAAATCAGACGCAGGCTTTACCTTTATTTGCATATCATAAGGCGGAAAAAAGAACGGCAGGCCCTATAAAGACCTGCCGTGCTTTTGAAGCTTACAGCTTCGCAAATTTATTTTCTAATCAGGCTCGTAAGCCCTGCACTCAAACCGAGAAGAATTACCGTACTTGGTTCGGGAATATCACTGACAATGGCATCAGTGTCATCGTCGTTCACTTTGATTGTTCCATCTATCGGAGTTCTATTGGTGGTAACAAACAAAACGGTGCTTTTATTACCGATAGCAACATCATTGAACAGGAAATCCAGCATGCCTTTTGTTTCATTAACATAAACCTGTTTCGGCAACCAGCCGTTTGGATTCATTGTGTTCCAGCGAGATACCATCGCCGTCTTCATCATTATTGTCATCATCAGAAATAACGGCTGCAAATACGCCGAATTTTGCCTTATATTCCTCATCACATTGAATATCAAGCATTACCGAAGATAAAACCGCCGAGACTGCCTCGAACTGGTACAGCAGATAAGTTTCGGATTTATAACTTACATAAGTGCTGTAAGTCCTGATTCCGTTATCCAAATTTATCTTGATATCTACCGGTTCATTGTTAAAGCTGTTGTCTGGAAATACCACTAAAGCAAATCCATTTCATTTTACTCATTTTTTGTATCCTTTCCTGATAAACCCTTTACTTTTTACTTTTTTATGAGACCTGCCTGTTGAATCGGCCTTTGAACTACCCGGATTAATGTGGAAAATACTTAATTTCAGAAACCTCTCCAAACAGGTGGGCGGTTAATTGGCGATAATATTAACCAGATTTTGTATCTAATTGTAAAAAATGAGGTTACAGCAATATTTGTGAAAAAACAGAAGTGTAGGCCTGCGGCCTTATTCGCAAGTGATAGACAAGATTTCAGGAAAGATTGAAATTATAGGACTATATAGCAATGGAATTGCGATGAGTTTTTTTATACCACCCGATTCAGTGTATCGAGCCATTTGCCGTAAGCATTGGCATAAGAATCGCTCAACGAACGGTCTGGGTCAATAACCTTTATTCTGTCAATGCCTGCAAATGCGTCGGAGATTTTTTTATAAATGCCGGCTCCAATACCTGCTCCGCGGGCCGCGCCAATCGCCCCGTCGGTATTGTAAAGTTCGACGGCGGAGCTTGTTACCGTTGCAAATATTTTTGCAAACAATGGCGAAAGAAACATATTCGCATGGCCTGCCCGAACTGTTTTGACGTTTATGCCGATATGTTTCATAATCTGCAGGCCGTAATTTAATCCAAAGACTATTCCTTCCTGTGCCGCCCGCAGCAAATGCGCCCGTGTATGCGTATTAAAGCGCAGACCGTAGATTCCTGCGCCGCTATCTTTGTTTGAAAGCATTCTCTCCGGCCCGTTGCCGAACGGGAACACACAAAGCCCCTCACAGCCCGGCGGAGCCGTAATTGCCAGCTCGTTCATCTGCTCATAATTGAGCGTCTCGGCAGTATTTTTCCGCAGCCAGGAATTTAAAATGCCTGTTCCGTTTACGCACAGCAATACGCCGTGCCGGGGACCATCAATTCCATCATTCACATGCACAAAAGTATTTACTCTGCCTTTGCTGTCATAATGTACCTTATCGCTTATGCCGTATATCGCGCCGCTTGTGCCTGCTGTGGCGGCAGCCTCGCCCGGATTCAGCACATTCAGCGAAAGTGCGTTATTAGGCTGGTCGCCTGCACGATATGACACCTTAATTCCTGCTGAAAGTCCCAGTTCCGCTGCTGCGGCTTTCGTCAATTCGCCGTGTACTGCAAATGCCGGCTCAGCGGGACATAAAAGCTGATGGTCGATGCCGAAATAATCGAGGAGGGTTTCCGCGGGTTTGCGTTTGGAAAAATCCCAGAGAATTGCTTCGCTCAGACCTGAAATGGTCGTAGCGATTTTATCGGTCATCCGCATTGCGATATAATCGCCGGGCAGCATGAACTTATATATTTTGTGATAAACCGCCGGCTCGTTTTGTTTTACCCAGGCCAATCTTGATGCAGTAAAATTGCCGGGCAGATTTAACATCTGCTCGAAGCATTTTTGTTCGCCGATTTCATCAGCGGCCTTTTTGCCGGTCTCGACCGCCCTGCCGTCGCACCAGATTATTGCCGGACGCAGAACATTGCGGTCTTTGTCTATCAGCACAAGCCCGTGCATTTGATAAGATATGCCCAGAGCTTTTATATCGGCAGGATTGAATTTTATCGCGGATTTGATTTCAGCAGTCGCGCTTTTTATATGCTCCCACCAGACCTGCGGATGCTGCTCGGCATAGCCGCTGTGCGGAGAAAGGATTTCCATTTCCTGTTTTGGACTAACCGCCGAGGCAAGAGTTCTGCCCGTTTGAGCGTCAATCAAAGCGGCCTTTATCGACGAACTTCCTACGTCATAGCCGAGTAAATACATAATATACTCATTAAAATACCGTAAATAGTACTTCAGCGCAAATAAATTTTGAAAAGCACAACTAAAATAAATCCGAAGCACGAAATCCGAAATCCAAAACAAATTCAAAATTCCAAATCAAAATAACCAAAACGAAGAGTTCTTTGTTTTTGGGTTTTTGTTTGGACATTCTTAATTTTGAACATTCGATATTGCTTCGGATTTCGATATTCGGATTTCGGATTTAAATCCTTATATTATAAGAAATTAGGTTACAATAGCTAAAGTCAATATGGCGTAGTAGAATTAAATAATAAAGGAAATCAGTCAGGCCGTCAACAGGTATATTATTGTCAGGCTATGTATATCATATAAACCCCCGCCAGAAGAACCAGTATGCCGCAAATCTTTTTCAGGATAACAGCTCCGCCGGATTTCTCATTCCAGTTCAGGTATCGCTGAACTATCTCGGTAAATGTGCCGGCCAGGACTATTACCGAGCAATGTCCAAGACCATAAAATAAAAGCAGCAAGACGCTGTAAACGATATTCCTGCCGGCAGTTTTAAATACGACCGCAAGCATCGGAGCCATAAATGCAAAAGTGCAAGGCCCCAGAGCTATGCCGAAAACAAGACCGAGAATAAACGCAGCGATTGCCCCTTTTTGTTTCATTTTTATCTGTCCTGGCCCGGACCAGGGCATTGGTATCACGCCAAGCAGATGAAGACCGACTACAAAAAAGATTGCCGCAACAAAATAATTGCCCCAGCGGACCGACATCACCTATGATTTTTCCGGCAGCGGCTGTGGCAGCGCCGATAACGGCAATAGTAACCAAAATGCCGACTGCGAATAATGTTGAAATCCAGCATGCCCGTTTAGTTGAAATATTTCCCTGCTCGTCGATGAATCCGACTATCAGCGGAATGCTCGCAAGATGACATGGGCTAAGCAGAATACTCAATATGCCCCAGATAATTGTCGCTGGAAGTGCGACAAACCACGGCTGTTCGACTGCTTTTGACAGTTCTGTAAAAATTGTTGATATACTCATAATGAAACATCGCCGTACCGGCAACGGCTAAACAGTATTGAAATCAAAAATCAAAACCTAATTGTTTCCACTTTGAGAGAATTTCCTCTTTTCCATAGAAGCCTTCGTGCCGGAAAAGCTCTTTGTTATTGGGGTCATAGAAAATCTGCGTTGGAATGGACCTTATGCCGTATTTCGACGCTTCGTTCGTATTCTGCCATACGTCTATGAAAACCACTTCAAGTATGCCCTTATACTGTGTTTTCAATTCCTCGAGTATCGGCGCCATCATTTTACACGGAATGCATTTTCCCGCTCCAAGGTCATCATTACGGAAGCCTGGTTCGCAAAAACCGAGGTGGCCCCGGCAATAAAAAACGCCGGCACAAGGCAAAGCAGCACGTGTTCACGTGCATACCATTTTATTAGATGCAATGCCTCGTTTACGGCATTATCGAATCGCCCCGTACTAACAGGCAGATAAAAACACGCAAGGAATACAATAATTATCAACGCCAGTTTTTTTTTGACTCGTTCTTCCAGCTCATGCGAATTTATAACACCTCAAGAAGCCGCCGGTTTTCTTTGGCCTGTATTTTCAGGCAGTTCGTTATACAGTCAAAAAAACCAAGAACACAGGGAGCTTTAAGTTTATACATTACATTAAGACCGTCCTTACGGCATTCCAAAATCCCGGCGGAGAGCATTACCGACAAATGCTGTGAAACATTTGACCGCTCACAGCCGATATGTTCGGCTATATCGCAAACACACCGTTCGCCGTCGCGCAGATAATCAAGCACAGCTATCCGTACCGGATGAGCCATTGCCTTGACGATTTGAGCCTGTTTTTCATACAATAATTTTTTCCTGTTATCAGACATTTTTCAAGTCCTTATAAAACTATATGATAATATTATAACATAGTAATATATATGTCAAGCCTGTTTTTTGAAATATTTTCAGCCTGGCAGCAGGCCTGCGATAAAGACCCCCCGAATAAATCAGGGGGCCAACAAAAAAAGAAAACATCTAACCTCCAGTTAATTCCCAATGCCCAATTTTTCAATGACCAGAGAATACCAAATTTTTAAATGCCCAATATTTCGGCGAAAGCCTTTTGGTTATTGGTAATTGAAAATTCTCTGGTCATTCGGGTTTGGTCATTGGTCATTAAATGGATGTTGGAACTTGGTTATTGGATATTCATATCCCTATCCCCTATACGGGTGTTTCGGATTCACTTACCCGCCTTTTTAAAATTCACCTGCCTTATAAAAATAAGTATCTTGTAAAAAACGACAAAAACGATTAGTATAACGCCCTGCCGAAAAGCAAACATTATTAAACAAAATTGCCGGATAAACCGGACATGGAATTGGAATTGAATAAATTTCAGTGTCTGGGCAACGGATTAAAGAATATGAATTGGAAGCTGCCGAGAACCGGAACAATTGAGATTGCGCCGTCAATATTGAGTGCGGATTTTGCAAAACTTGCAGATGAAGCAGCGGATGTAGCTGCGGCAGGCGTGAAAATTTTGCATCTTGACGTGATGGACGGGCATTTTGTGCCGAATATTACCTTTGGTCCGCCGGTTGTGCAAAAATTGCGACAGTACAGCAGGCTTGTATTCGATGCGCACCTGATGATAACCGACCCTGATAAATATGCGCCGATATTCGTCAAGGCAGGCGCCGACCATATTACCTTCCATATCGAGGTCTCGCCGGACCCGACAGGATTGATTAACAAACTGCACGATATGGGCGCAAGCGCAGGGCTGTGTATAAATCCCAAAACACAGGTCAAAACCATTGAAAAATACGCCAGGCTTTGTGAAATGATTCTGGTAATGACGGTCGAGCCGGGTTTCGGCGGACAGAGCTTTATGGCTGATGCGGCAAAAAAAATTATCGACGTTCGCAAATTAGTCGGGCCGGATATTCGCGTTGAAGTTGACGGCGGCATAGACCCCAATACTGCCGGTATTGTTATAGGATACGGTGCAGACACACTGGTAGCGGGTAATGCGATATTCGGCAAGGCCGACAGGAAAGCAGCTATTGAGGCAATACGCAAAGCGTGTTAACAATTTTTAGATTTTAGATTTTGGATTATAAGACGGGTTATTGATGGCCAAGGCAAAATCACAGTGGCAGGGGTTTTCGCTTAAACCCAAAAAAGAAATGCCCGAGGGGCTGTGGACGAAATGTCCGGGTTGCAAAAAGATGCTCTATACCAAAAGCGTAAGCGAAAATCTTGATGTATGTCCCGAATGCGGCTATCACTTTAGAATTACCGCTGCTGCACGCATAAAATATTTTGCCGATGAAGGCTCATTCGAGGAAATCGCACGCGAAATAGTCTCAACTGACCCGCTGGATTTTGTCTATCGTGGAACCGATTATAAAAGCAGAATGGCCGCAGCCGAGCAAAAATCGGCAGGCAAAGAAGCAATGCTCATCGGTAAGGCCTTCGTAAAGGGACGCGGAATTATGCTCGGCGTAATGGATTTTGATTATCTGGGCGGGTCGATGGGTGCGGTGGTAGGCGAAAAATTCTGCTGTGCGGTCGAACAGGCAATGAGTGATTCGCTGCCGCTGATAGTGTTCTCATCGGCAGGCGGAGCAAGAATGCACGAGGGTGTAATATCGGTTATGCAAATGGCAAAGACAAGTGCGGCCCTTGCCAAATTTGACGAAAATAAAGGGTTGTTCATAAGCGTACTCACCGACCCTACAACCGGCGGCGTAACGGCAAGTTTTGCAATGCTGGGCGACATTATAATTGCCGAGCCGCACGCACTAATCGGATTCGCAGGGCCCAGAGTGATTGAACAGACGATTCGCGTGGAACTGCCGGAAGGATTTCAAACGGCGGAATTTCTGCTGGAACACGGGTTCATTGACCAGATAGTCGCGAGAAAGGATTTGCGAAGCGAAGTGGCAAGACTTATTGACTATTGCGGAAAATAGGAAACAAGTAGGTAGCAGGCAGCAGGTAGAAAATAAGGATATAAATTCTTATTCTACATACTACCTGCTATATTCTGCATACTATCTTCTATATTCTGCATTTTACTAACCGGAAATTTCAGTAGTGAGCATTACAGATAGAATAAATAAGCTCCGCAAAGAGCGAAATGCGGTTATACTGGCGCATAATTATCAACTGCCTGAAGTGCAGGATGTTGCGGATTTTACGGGTGATTCGCTCGGATTGAGCAGGCAGGCCGCAAAGACGGATGCCGATATAATTGTTTTTTGCGGTGTGCGGTTTATGGCTGAGACTGCCGCGATATTGTCGCCGGACAAAACCGTTCTGCTGCCTGATTTGCTGGCAGGCTGCCCTATGGCTGATATGATCACTGCCGAACAACTACGACAATTTAAGGCCAAATTTCCGGGCAGTGTTGTCGTGTGTTATGTCAACAGTACCGCCGAGGTAAAGGCTGAAAGCGACTACTGCTGCACAAGTTCAAATGCTGTTGCGGTTGTAAATGCGATACCGAAAAATGTGAAGATTTTATTTGTGCCGGATTGCCATCTCGGACAGTATGTCAAAGAAACAACCGACAGAGACATTGAACTATGGCCGGGCTATTGTCCGACACACGTGCGCATTACCGCAGAGGACATAAAAAAGGCCAAAGCCGAGCATCCCGCTGCGGTTGTGCTTGCACATCCTGAATGCAGCGAGGATGTAAAGCCGCTTGCCGATAAGCTGCTCAGTACCGGCGGAATGCTGAAATACGCCAAAGCGCATAACGACCGTGAATATATTATCGTAACTGAGGTCGGGATAATTTATTCGCTTGCGAAGAAAAACCCGGAGAAAAAGTTTTTTTCAGTTAATGAACGCGCGATATGTCCGAATATGAAACTGATAACGCTTGAAAAAGTTTTATGGTCTCTTGAAAATATGCAGTACAAAATCGTCGTGTCCGGCGATATCGCAGCACGCGCCCGCGATGCACTGGACAGGATGCTGAAAATCGTTTAATAACCGGGTAAGTTTGCGAGATTGATATGTGGGACTATACGGATAAAGTCAAAGATCATTTTTTGAATCCGCGAAATGTCGGCGAGGTTGAAAACCCAGACGGCATAGGCGAAGTTGGTTCACTTGCCTGCGGCGATGCGCTCAAGCTGACGTTCAAACTCGACAGCAACGGACGAATAGCCGATGTGAAATTCAAGACCTTCGGCTGCGCAAGCGCTATTGCCTCAAGCTCGGTGCTTACAGAAATCATAAAAGGCAAGACCCTCGACGAGGCCTTGAACGTTACCAACAGGGATATTGCCGATTATCTCGGCGGACTGCCGGAGCAGAAAATGCACTGCTCGGTAATGGGACGTGAAGCTCTTGAAGCGGCTGTTGAAAATTACCGTACCGGCGGCAAAAAAATGCATCAGCTCGAAGGTAAGGTAATCTGCACATGTTTCGGCGTAACCGACAGGGAAATCGAACGGGTCGTGCGTGAAAATAATCTTACTACCGTCGAACAGGTTACGCATTATACAAAAGCAGGCGGCGGATGCCAGGGCTGCCACGGAGAAATCCGTAAAATAATCGAAAAGACAATCGGCCAAAAAGCGGCTGCCATGCCGTCCGTTCAGCCGAAACGAAAACTCACTAACATTGAAAAAATTAAACTTATTGAAGAGACCATAAACGAACATATCCGCCCCGCTCTCAAGGCTGACGGCGGAAATATCGAGCTTATCGACGTTGAAGGCAATAAAGTTATCGTCGCATTTCGGGGAATGTGTGCATCCTGCAGGCTGGCCGAGTTTACAATGAAAGACGTAGTTGAAGCGAAATTAAGGGAATATGTTTCCGGCGACATAATCGTGGTTGAGGGAAAAAACGCCGAGTCGTAAAAACCAGACCGTTATGACATATTTTCGGGACAACATTGAAAAATTGGACGGGTATGTGCCGGGCGAGCAGCCGGCAGACGCCGACGTTATAAAACTCAACACCAACGAAAATCCGTATCCGCCTTCGCCCCGGGTAATTGATGTGCTGCGAAATATCAATCCGGAAAAACTGCGCAAATATCCGCAGCCGTTCGGCGATGAATTCCGCACAGCAGCGGCAAAAATTCACGGCGTCAGCCCTGAAAATATAATCTGTACAAACGGCGGCGACGAACTGCTAAGCCTGTGCGTAAGGGCGTTTTGCGCCGCGGACAGGGCTTTGGCGTATCCCGTGCCGACATATTCACTTTATCCGGTGCTGGCAAAAATTGAAAACTGCCCTGCCGTCGAAATTCCATTCGATGAGCAGTTTAATCTGCCCGCAAAACTGGCAAAAACGCACGCGGCATTGACTATCGTGTGCAATCCCAACGCGCCCAGCGCGACGTTTGTGCCGATAAACGAGCTGGCGTCACTTGCAGATGAACTGAACGGTGTTCTGCTGATTGACGAGGCTTATGCCGATTTTGCCGAAGATAATGCAATCAGACTGATTAAGGATTTTGACAACGTGATTATTTTGCGTTCGTTAAGCAAGGGATATTCGCTGGCGGGCCTGCGGTTCGGCTACGGCATTGCCGACAGGAATCTTATTAACGGCCTTATAAAGATTAAGGATTCGTATAACGCCGATGCAATTGCCCTGGCAGCGGCAAAGGCCGCAGTTGAAGACCGCCGGTATTTCAGCGACAATATTGAAAAAATTAAAGCCGAGCGGAACCGACTAACCGAAAATCTGAGAAAACTCGGGTTTAAGGTCGCCCGGAGCCATACCAATTTTGTACAGGCGCAATGGCGCAGCGACGCACAGGAATTATATGAAAAACTTAAATCAGCGGGAATTTTAGTCCGCTATTGGAAAAGTCCGCAGTTAGCCGATAAATTAAGAATAACCGTCGGTACGGCCCGGCAAAACGACAGACTAATTGAACAACTGAAGAATTTTGGATTTTAGATTTTGGATTGACAAAGGCGTACTTTGTACGTCGTACTTCGCACATCAGCGCACAAGGCAAAGTACGAAAGAAGCTCTAAAAAACAGAGGTAAATTATGAGTAATCGCAAAGCAAAAATTGAGCGAAAAACCAAAGAAACACAAATAACACTTGAGCTTAATCTCGACGGACACGGCAGCTACGATATAAACACCGGAATCGGATTCCTTGACCACATGCTGGCTCATCTCAGCAAACACAGCGGATTCGATTTAAACATCCAGGCAAAAGGCGATTTAAAAGTTGACAGCCACCACACTGTCGAGGATGTGGCAATCTGTTTAGGCAGCACACTGGCCGAGGCGCTTGGAGATAAAAAAGGCATTGCACGGTACGGCAGCAGCTCTATACCAATGGAAGACGCAATGGCAAACGTATCGATTGATTTGTCGGGCAGACCGTTCTGCGTATATAATGCAAATTACATCAGCCGAAAAATCGGGGACTTTGACGTGGAATGCATTGAAGAACTGCTGCGGAGTTTCGCCAATAACGGCAAATTCAATCTGCATATCAACGTACCATACGGCACAAACAGCCATCATATAGCGGAAGCAATTTTCAAAGCGCTCGGCCAGTCGCTTGGTGCGGCAGTAAAAATTGTCGGAAATGAAATACCAAGCACAAAGGGAATACTGTGAGTTTTGAGCCTGAATATGAATACCGCAGCGGCATCGGCAGCGATATACACCGCTTTGCTGCGGGCAGGCCGCTGATGCTGGGCGGCATTGAAGTGCCGTGGAATCAGGGACTGCTTGCCCACAGCGACGGCGACGTGGTGCTGCACGCGGTAATTGACGCTCTGCTCGGCGCAGCGGGACTGGGAGATATCGGCACGCTTTTCCCTGATACCGATGAAAAATATCTCGGCATAGACAGCAAACAGCTCGTTGCTGCGGTAAAACAGCAGCTCGACACGGCCGGCTGGCAAATTGTAAATATCGACATTATTATACAGGCCGAACAGCCCAGGCTGGGTCCGCTGAAAGGACAAATGAAACGGGCTATATCGTCAATGCTCGGAATGGATTTTACGGCAGTGAACGTTAAAGCAAAAACAAATGAAGGCTTAGGCGAAATCGGCGAAGGACTCGCAATCGGCGCAATGGCCTCGACACTGTTGCGACGAAGGATAAAAAGAAGGCTTTAAACACGGATTACAAGGCTGAAAATAGAACTTGCAGGAATACTTTAATGGCTTTACAACTATACAATACATTAACTCGGAAGACTGAAGAATTCAAGCCTCTTCACGAGGGTAGTGTCGGCATGTACGTTTGCGGGCCGACGGTTTACGGCCATGCACATTTGGGCCACGCAAAAAGCTATGTGAGCTTCGATGTGCTTTTGAGGTATCTGAGATATCTGGGATTCAAAGTAACTTATGTGCAGAATATTACCGACGTGGGGCATTTGACGGATGACGCCGATGCGGGCGAAGACAAGCTGGCAGTGGCAGCCCGGCGTGAAATGAAGCATCCAATGGCGCTGGCTGAATATTATACGCGAAGCTATTTTGAGGATATGGATAAGCTCAACTGCATTCGCCCCGACATAAGTCCGCGGGCAACCGGACATATTCCTGAACAGATTGAACTGGTGCAGACGCTGCTTGCAAAAGGATACGCTTATGAGGCGAACGGGTCGGTGTACTTTGACGTGTCAAAATTTGGCGAGTACGGCAAATTAAGCGGCAGAAACGTCGATGAAATGATGGCCGGTGCAAGGGTGGAAATAACGCAGGAAAAACGCAACCCGGCGGACTTTGCGCTTTGGAAAAAGGCAGAACCCTCGCATATTATGCAGTGGAACAGCCCCTGGGGCAAAGGCTACCCCGGCTGGCATCTGGAATGCTCGGTGATGAGTATGAAATACCTTGGAGCAACAATTGATATTCACGGCGGAGGACTTGAAAATCAGTTTCCGCACCACGAATGTGAAATTGCCCAAAGCGAAGCTGCCAACGGCCGGCAGTTCGTCAAATACTGGATTCATAATAATATGGTAACCGTTGACGGCACAAAAATGGGCAAAAGCCTCGGCAACTTTATCACGCTCAAGCAGGTTTTCGCGGACAGCAAAGAGCAGAAGCATGAAAGATTGAGCAGAAAATATGACCCCCTTGCAGTACGGCAATTGATTTTGAACAGCCATTACCGTAATACCCTGGATTTTTCAGATGCGGCATTGACGGCGGCACAAAGCGGATATGACAGAATCACACAGGCGGTTATAAACCTGCGAAAACAAATTGAAAAAGCGTCGGACTGCCCGGCAGAGCCGGCTATAACAGCAAAACTAAACGAGCTGACCGCAAAATTTGAAGACGCAATGAACGACGACCTGAACACATCGGTTGCGCTGTCGGTAATTTTTGAACTCGTGAAAATCAGCGGCGAACAGCTTGAAAAAAAAGCCGGCAAAGGCACGTTAATGGAAATCGAACGGATATTTAACTTGCTCGGCGGCGATGTACTGGGGATTGTAAAAGATTCTTACGACACCGGCGGCAACGATGAAAAACTGCTCGACGAACTGATAAGCGTATTTATTGAGCAGCGGGCAGAGGCGCGAAAGCAAAAGAATTTTGCCGCAGCAGATGCCATTCGCAACAGACTGGCGGCACACGGGATAACGCTTGAAGACAGACCCGATGGGACGATTTGGAGAAGGCAGTAATGCGTATTCTCGGCATTGACCCGGGATTGCAGGTTTGCGGATATGCCGTAGTTGAAAATCAAAACGGCACGGACAGGCTTATCGAGGCCGGAACATTCAGAACCGATGCGAACGCAGCAATTGAGTATCGGCTGATGCAGATTTCCGCGGATATGCAGTCGATAATTGAAAGGCTGCGGCCTGATGTCGTGGCGGTGGAGCAGCTTTATTCTCATTATGCTCATCCGCGAACGGCAATATTGATGGGACACGCCCGCGGCGTTATACTTTATGCGGCGGCAAATTATAAAATTAAGGTAAAAAGTTTTGCCGCAACGCGGGTAAAAAAGTGCATAACAGGCAACGGCCGGGCAGGCAAACTGCAAATGCAGCGGGCAATACAGTCAATACTTGGACTGGCGAAACTGCCTCATCCGGCTGATGTGGCCGATGCGATTGCCGTGGCAATTTGCTGCGCTAACAGCAGATAAGCCACAGAGAACGCAGAAAATAAAACTTTAACGGCCACGAATTAACACGAATGGGCACGAAGAAAAAAGTCAGGATTTAGAAGCTCTAATACGGTACACTAAAAATGATTGCAATGATAAGCGGAAAACTTGTTGAGCTTGGCAATGAAAGCGGATTGGTGCAAATCGGACAGATTTGCTATGAAGTGCTTATGCCCGGCTATTTAATAAGCCAACTGGCAGGCAGTATAGGAAAAGAAATTACGCTTTATACGCTGGAATATTACGAAGGTACGGTAGGAAGCGGCAATATTTTCCCGAGACTCATCGGGTTTGTGAACATTGCAGAGAAGGAATTTTTCAACAAGTACACCAGCGTAAAGGGTATAGGCGTCAAAAAGGCTCTCAAGTCGCTGAGTATGCCGATATCGCAGATTGCCGCAGCTGTGGAAGACGGCGACGAAAAAATGCTCACCGCCCTGCCGACAATCGGCAGCCGCCTTGCGCAGCAGATTATCGCCGAACTGAAAGGAAAACTCAAAGGCTTTGCTATGCAGGCAACTCCGACAGAACAGCAAAAATTCAAGACCTTCCAGACCGAAGCCCTGGAAATACTTATCGCCTGGGGCGAAAAACGCAGCGAAGTGATAGAACTGATTCGCATAGCGTGTGAAAAACATCCGCAAATTAAAACTGCAGAGGAACTTGTGCCTTTGATATACAGAATTAAACAGGGAGCTGAGGTCTGATGGCAATAGACCGTGTCCTAAATTCCGATTCGACCGGTGCGGCTGAAGAGACGTATAATGCATCGCTGCGGCCGAGAACTTTGAAAGAATGCATCGGCCAGCAGAACATCAAAGACAAGCTGTCCATTGCGATAGACGCAGCCAAACAACGCAGCGAGCCGCTTGAGCATATTTTATTTTACGGCCCGCCCGGTTTGGGCAAAACCACGCTGGCACACGTTATTGCAAATGAAATGGGTGCGGCAATTCGCGTAACATCCGGCCCTGCTCTTGTAAAACAGGGCGATGTAATGGGGTTGTTGACAAACGTCGGCGCCGGCGACATAATTTTTATAGACGAAATTCACAGGCTCAGTGCAGCCGTAGAGGAGTTTATTTACCCTGCAATGGAAGACTTCAAAGTTGATTTTACCGTTGACAGCGGCCTGCATGCAAAGACCATCAATTTTCCCCTCAAACGGTTCACACTAATCGGAGCAACTACCAGAGCCGGACTTTTAACCGCCCCGCTTCGAGGCAGATTCGGAATGCTGTATCATCTCGATTTCTATACCCCAGGCGAATTAACGGAAATACTGCGGCGGTCGGCGGAGATGCTCGGCTTAAAATGCGAGTCAAAAACGCTCGAACTCATAGCCGCAAGAAGCCGGGGTACGCCGAGAATTGCAAACCGACTGCTTAAACGGGTTCGCGACTATTCGCAGGTCAAAGGCGCAGGTAAAATGACGCTGGATATTGTGAGCAAATCACTGGAGATGGAACAGATTGATACGCTGGGACTGGACGAACTTGACCGTTCATTTTTGCGGGCATTGATTAAAGTCTATAATGGCGGACCGGCGGGAATTGAGGCAATTGCCGCAACACTCGGCGAAGAACGCGATACGCTTGAAGATGTGGTTGAGCCGTATCTTTTGCAGATCGGTTTTGTGCGGCGGACAAAACGCGGACGCGAAGCAACGCCGGCAGCTTATGCACACCTCGGAATGGCAATACCAAAGGCTAACGAAAGGCCTGTAACACAGCAGGAATTATTTGAAGAGCAATAACGGAAAAAAGTTCTGATTATGAATTTACGCGGATTATTTAAAATCCGAAACCCGAATATCGAAATTCTAAGCAAATCCCAAATCAGTATTCCTCGCGCCAGGAACTGCCGACGGGTTCTATTACAATCGGCGTGGTAATGCCGCTGGGCAGCATATTTTCCGGCGAACAGGTTATCTCGATTGTGCCGACATCTTCCGGCAGACCGCCTTCATTTCCGCCGTCCTCGGCAAAACCGATATTGGTTACATATCCGTTCTGATAAACCGAAGTATCATACATTGAGATTATCGTGCCGTTTATTTGAGCATTGCCGCGAACATCGACTATGCCCCCCACAACAGCGCCGGTAAGCACAGAAGGATTTTCCTCAAGCTCAAGGGCATTACCGAGATTGACGTTAAAATTCGGGGCAAGAATTGTCGCATCCTGAACAGGCGATGTATTCTGAAACGTCGCACCGCCGGTGAAGTAAAGCACATTTCGCATCCACCAGGACGAACCAGTCGAGGTCGACGGCGTATCCGTTATTATTACGCCGTTAAACGTGCAGTTGTCGAACCGGACATTATTCACATAACTTGCGCTGTCGGTGTATGATTGCCGGGTATCAACAAATAAAATGCCGTTGAAAGTGCAGTTCCTGAAAAGCGCATTGCGCCCCTGAGGCAGGCGTACATTGGTAAAGGTCTGATTCTGATAAACATGCCTGGTGTACCGCTTGGGCCACGACGCCCCGTCTTTCGGAGATGAGTAATTGCCGGGCTGATGCGGAAAATATTCGATAACTCGCTGATTTGACGGACAGGAAGCAATATCTCCTCCCCCGCCGTTAAGCGTAGAAGTCATTGCCTCATACGCACTGGTGTCATAATCGTCTATGGACATACCCGGCATATTTGAAAACGTCTGGCCGTAATTTATCCCCTCATGATAACCCTGGCATTTGTCCTGCGGACTGTAAACGCGATTGCCCTGCTCGTCAAAAACCGGATTACCGTTGGCGTCGAGTGTTTCCATCTGCATATTATTGGCGGCAAACTGCGATTTCGTTATCACCGTATTTATCGAACCGTAAATAGATGTGTCGGATGTCGTTTCAATTGGAGCGTGCCATTGCGGCTTGTTCCACGAACTTGCAATCGGACCATATATGGCCGTATCGCCGGTTACCATCATTCTGCCGCGGGATGCTATCGCAAATTTCAGTACGTCGTTTTGTTTTTTTATCTGAAAGTTTAAGTTTACAATCCTGTTAAACTCGCCTGACGTGCCTGTTGAACTTACAACTATCACAAGTGGCTGGGACGTATATCGCCTGAACCTTACGGCATAACTTCCGCCCGATAATCCGGTCGATGTTGAAGGTATGAAAATTTCAGAGCCGCTGCCGCTGCCGTCGGTAAAATTTTGAACAGCCGAAACCGCAACTCCTCCCGGCGTATTGGCCGTCAAATATGAGCAAAACGACGACCACGTCTCATCAGCCTGTTCAGAGCTTACGGTGTTGTCGCCGGTGCTGATAGTTGGCGTTCCGGCAAAAATATATTTTGCCGTTTCAATGCCGCTTTGTGCCGCACAAAGAGCCTGATTTGCGCGATGATGATTGCGAGAAATCTGCCGGCTTGTCGAGGTCATCGATACCATTGCCACGGCCATCGCCGTGAACACCGAAAGAAAAATCAAGGCCAGTATTGCGGCAAAGCCGGTTTGTTTTCTGCGAAACGATTTTATCACTGCGAACATTTAAACCTCCGGTCTATTTAAAGCATAACTAATGCCAGGCTACAAAGATAATGTCCGCTAATATTGCAGGTCTGTGCTCCGTATTATTTCTTTTTAACTTTTTACCTTTGTAACGGACTGCGGCAAAAGCCTGTTTATTCGCGGCAGATGATTCCGCCCGATTGTAACGTCTATAACAGCCGTGCCGTCAATATAATCCGTGCTGTGAATTGTGCCGTTGGCCATCAGAAAACTTTGCAGCCTGCCGTTGCCGATGCTGCATTTGATTTGCAGCCTTGCATCTTTGCCTTTAAAAATTTCCAGCACTCGCGTGCTTAAGACATCAAGATTCATTCCGGTTCGTGCTGAAATGCACAGCGCATCGGGATAAAGCGTTGAAAGCAGCTCAAGCTGATTGCCCCCGGCAGGCATATCGGATTTGTTGAGCAAAATCATCTGTGCCTTGTCCTTACAGCCGATTTCCTCCAGCACTGTCCGGGCATTCTGCATTTGTTCATGTGCATCACGGCTGGATATGTCAACGACATGCAAAAGCAAATCCGCATTGAGGGCTTCTTCAAGCGTGGCCTTAAACGACGCCACAAGATGATGTGGCAGATTTTTCACAAACCCTACCGTATCGCTCAGCAAAACCATCTGGTTGCCTCCGAGCCGCCATTTTTTCGTTCGCGTGTCGAGAGTCGCAAAAAGCATGTCTTCAACATAAACGCTCGCACCGGTGAGGGCATTCATCAATGTGCTTTTGCCTGCGTTGGTATAGCCTACAAGACAAACCTTGAACATTCCGCTGCGTGCCTCGATTTCGCGAATTCGACGTTTGTCAATCTGCTCAAGTTCCCGTTCCAATTCTGTAATTCGTTTGCTCACAAGCCGGCGGTCTATTTCGAGCTGCTTTTCGCCTGTGCCGCGAACACCAATTGCACCGACCGCCCCTGCTCCGCCTGCTGCCCCGGTTACAGTATCAAGATGCCCCCACATCCTTGTAAGTCGCGGATAAGTGTATTCAAGCTGGGCAAGCTCAACCTGAAGTTTGGCCTGTCTGGTTTGTGCGCGAGTCGCAAAAATATCGAGTATCAGTTCGCTGCGGTCAAGCACCTTGACCTTTACAATATCTTCGAGTTCGCGAATTTGAGCAGGGGAAAGGTCATTGTCAAATATTACGCAGTTAGCATTGTATTTTTTTACCCTTGCGGCCAGATGCTCGGCTTTTCCTCTGCCGATATATGTTGCAGGAAAAGGCTTGTCAATTTTCTGCTGTAATTTATCTACGACAACCGCTCCTGCGCTTTGAGCCAGTGCGGTTAGCTCTGCCAGATTGTCGTGTGTATGAAATTCGCTGCGGCTGATTGCCGCCACAAGTGCAGCACGCTGCGCGTGTACCATCAACTGCTCACGAAGTTTTTCCAACTATTCAATCACCTCTGGTGAAACCATAATACTACATACTACGGCCATAACTGCTGCCGCTGTGGTACTATTATAACATAAAAACATCCAACATCCAATCACACAACATCCATTTAAAACTCAATAACCAACCGCATTGCAATGTGGTTGTTTTGGATATTTAAAAATTGGTTATTGGTGATTATTTGGATGTTTTGATATTGGCAATGCAGATTTGGTTATTGGTTATTATGTGAAATAAAATTGATGCCTGGTTATTTATCTTCGCCAGGCGGCCTTGCGTACCATAAGAGGCGGAAGCTGATCAGCTTTTGAGCCGGACATATTAGGTCTGGAGTGCATCCGAATGCTTGGATACCACTGGATTTTTACCTCATCAATCCGATTTATGGTCTGCTTTTTATCAAAAAATTTTTGCAATACCTTGAACATTTTATGCTTCCAGATTTCAGGACATATCCAGGTGTAGTATCGGCACATAACAGACCCCGCTTAATCTGCAATCAATAAATCAAAAACCGACAAATGCATCCTCTGGTCATTGGTTATTAAATGGATGTTGGAATTTGGTTATTGGATGTTCATATCCCCTATACCCCATACCCTAAACCGATTCCCCTTTTTTATGGCTGATTTTCATTATTTTCGTGGAATTCGGGGTACGTAATTGCTTTTCAATGTTCTGCAACATAGCCAGTTAAATATAATTAAGCCGAATCAACTTTTTAGCATATTCATGGGCAGATATGTCGGCTTGCTCCTTTTTAGTTTTGTCCATAGCGAATTCTTTCTATTGACCTTTAAGGTGTTATGCAATAAAATCACAAAAACGATTATTTTATGATAGTTATATTACGCAAATATGAAACTGTCAACCGGCATATTTCGCATTTATGAAATTTTATGCAGGAATTTGATAAAAATAGTTTTATTGAAAGGCTAATTACCCTTCGTTCCCGATGTTTCGGCGAGCGCGGCAGGCGGGGATTTGCCGAGGCATTAGGCTTAAGTGCATCAACTTACAGTTATTATGAACAGGACAGATTGCCACCTGTTGAGGTTTTCGCCAAAATATGTCAAATTACCGAAGCCGACCCTGTGTGGCTGCTTTGGGGTGAAAAAGCCTTAAAAAATTCAGAAAAATACTCGATAAACCAGCCAGTCGATTCCTATAAGCAGATATTTGAGCGGCTTGAGAGGTTATCAGCCAATCCGCAAAATTACAGGGCTGTCGAGGCATTTTTGGATATTCTTGATGGCCGTGAAAAAATGAAATCTGAAGCTGCTCTGCCGGGTAATGTCGGCTGGATACCCGTGCTTGGCAGAACAGCGGCAGGTCTTGCTTATGACTGGGGTCAGGCTGATATGGCAGATTGTGAAAAGGTTAAGAATCAGCTTGAAAAACTCGTTGAAACTCATACCGGCAGCAAAATACTGCATCAGCAGCCGGCAGTGGTCGAATTTGAGCCGGTGTTATCCACAATTCAGGCGAATCTTTCACAAGATCTCGTCAGTATTATAGATATACATATTCCCGAAAGCGGCGACTTTATGCAATTTATTGACGGTTCTGCGATTGGGGATATAATATCGGGATGTTTTGCCTTACAAATCGATGGGGATAGTATGTCTCCGAGAATAAACGACGGGGATTATGTAATATTAAGTGCAGAATTTCCCGCTGTGCAGGGCCGGCCTGCTGTGGTACGATTGTCAAATCAGATAGGCGCAACTTGTAAAATCATAAGAACTATTGACGAACAGATACATCTTATACCGATAAATGAAAGATACGAGATAAAAATTGTCCCTGTAAGCAGCCTGCTGTGGGCATTGGCTGTTTTGGGGCATTTACGAATAGCAAAAACAGCGTAAGTATTATAAATAAAACGAGTTATATTTAAAGGGATTATATATGATAATGCATTTTGTACGCGGGTTATTTATTCTTGTCATAGCCGCAGTCATTTTTATCGGTATCACCTCTGGTGCGATTGCACAAACAGACGTTTTTACTGTTTTTATTGTCGCATTAGTTTTGGCTTTGGTGTTTTTGGCAGCCGACATTTTTATGCCCAAACAAAGTTTAAGCGCTATATTCGGCGTTACTTTCGGATTGCTTATCGGTATGATTATCGGCTGGGCTTTGGGGCTGGTGCTGGATATGGTGAATAACGTTTTCAATATCAACATGTCCGAGGAAGCTCTCAGATTAAGCAAGGCAGTGCTTGTGGTATCGGTGAGCTATCTTGTAATCAGCCTTGTAATGCGAACCAAAGACGATATACGTTTTGTCATACCTTATGTTGAGTTTTCACGCCAGACCAAGGGAATGCGGCCGCTTGTACTGGATACATCAGTTATTATTGACGGACGCATCGCCGATATTTGCCAAAGCCGGATATTCGATGCTCCGCTGATTGTGCCGAGATTTGTACTTAATGAACTTCAGCTGGTTGCCGATTCGCCGGACAAACTCAAACGCAATCGCGGCCGCAGGGGGCTGGATATCCTTCATAAGATGCAGAGCGACCCTTTAATCGAGGTGAAGATTGACGACACGCCTCCGCCGGGAATTGACCTTCACGCGGAAGTTGACCAGAAACTCGTGGCATTTGTGAAAAGCTGTGACGGCAAACTCATTACAAATGATTATAATCTGAACAAGGTCGCACAATTGCGTGAGGTTGACGTAATCAATATCAACGATTTGGCCAACGCACTTAAAACGGTTGTGCTGCCCGGAGAAGCAATGAAGGTCCGCGTGGTCAAGCCTGGCGAAGAAATCAATCAGGGCATCGGTTATCTTGACGACGGCACGATGATTGTGATAGAAGACGGCCGAGATAAAATCGGCGACGACATACAAATTTCAGTTACATCTGCGCTGCAGACGTCGGCAGGGAGAATGATATTCGGCAAATACGAACATACCATCAAGGCCGGCAACAGAAACTATTACGACAAGCGAAGAAACGACTATCCGCAGGAAAAACGCGAGCAGCCGACACAGCAGCAATAGCAAATAAACCGCGGGGGAAAACCCCGCGGACAGACCGCGGGGCTAATTATACCCTATAAAAAAAACAGGGTTAATCCGCGCAAATCCGTGTCTGAAAAAAATCCGTGAAATTCGCAGTTAAAAACTTTTACCGGCTTTTTTTCCCGTAGTTTTGCTTTAATTCTTCAAGATATTTTGCCACAATATCTTTACCGCCCAATCCGAAGGCAAGCGCCAACGCAAGGCAAACACTGCCGAGTATAATATTAAAGGTAGTGCTTACCAAAAGCGGTGCAATACCGAGTTGCTCAAACGAAATAGTTATCGCAAAAATTATAATCGCCCATCGGCTTATGCCGGCAAATATCTCGGGTCTGGGCAAATTGGCGTTGCCGGCAGCAGTGCGGACTATTCCCGAAACAAAGCTGGCTAAAAACATGGCAACTATCAAAACAAGCAGAGCCGCTATAACCTTCGGAACATAAGCAAACAGACTTGTGAGAATCTCAGATGCCTTGGGCAAACCCAGCGCATTAACAACCATCACCAGCACCATAATGATAACCAGCCAATAAACCAGGCTGCTTACCACTGTCGTGGCGGTAACTTTTAATTCGCCTTTTTCCAGGATTTTTGATATACCCGCTTTATCCGCCAGTGAATCAAAGCGTATCAGCTTCAGTACCCATTCAACCAGCCGCTTAATCGCCTTGGCCACAATCCAACCGACTATCAGAATTACTAACGCACCAATCAAAACAGGCAAATAAGCCGCTATTCTGGTGAGCATCTGACGGACAGGCTCAACGATTAGATCGTTCCATTCTATAGCAACTAACATTTTTATACCTCAGCATTAAGAAATTGTTAATTTAGACTTTTGTTTTATTTCCAACCCTTTTTCACCTTTTACTACACCGACATAAGCATCACATCCTTTCAGGTTATAAAACAAACTACAAACTATCCCTAAATTAACCATAAAAACCGGCCATACCTTATATATCGGCACAGTCCCATAAATTTAACAATAATTTAGCAACAACTTACCTTTTTTTTTAAGATGCGAGAAAACTGGTACAGGTGTGCTACTGTCTCAGCTCCGATGCCTGTTATCAGGGTCAGATTTGCGAAAAGCTGTGATTACAACCATACTGATGACCCGCAGGGCAGGCCTGCGGGCTAATTAAATGGCAATAAACTTGAGCTTGTTCTCCCCGGCGGAACCGGAGATTTATTCAAAATCAATGACGACAGCTTTTCAGGGTTATGAAAAATTATTCGGATTAAAAAACTGGGCAATCGGCGTACCAATAATTATGTTGCCTGGCCGTTTGTCGATTCCCAGATAATCATACCCGGCTCATAAGGGTCGGTCATATCCTGGTTCTGCGGCATTATACGCAGGGCAAAGCCGCACTGGCCGGAAGATTCACACGGCAATGTCGCCTCGAAAATATGTGCGCCTTCCACGGCAGCTTTCTGCTTATACGCCATTTGTACGGTTTTTGCGCCGTTTATATTCCGCCACGAATCAATAAAACCGTGATATATCTGCACGGCCACATCGCCCGGGTCAACTTTGCCGAGTTCAACTTCGGCGGTAATTCGCAGATTTGCCCCGACCTCAAGTTCGGGATGTTTTGTGTCCAGCGGAGCAAGCACATTACCCTGCTCAACACGTACGTCAACATCACGAATTTTAATGCCCGACCAGTTCTGCCTCAAATTCTGCTTCCAGCCGGACAATGCTCTGACTCTGCTTAGATTTTCCTGCTGTAAATAACGCCATTTGAGGTCTGCGGGCAGATAAAACCGCTCCGTATATTCCCGCACCATTCTGTATGTATTGAATCTCGGAGCGCACCATTTGAGCGTATTTTTCATTCTGCGAATCCAGGCTCTCGGCAGCTTGTCCGTGGCACGGGTGTAAAACAACGGAATAACCTCGTTTTCCAGCAGATTAAACAACGATTGCGATTCAACGCTGTCCTGATAATTCATATCGTCGTAAGTTTCGCCTGCGCCGATAACCCAGCCGCCGTCGGGCTTGTAGCCCTCAACCCACCAGCCGTCAAGCGTACTAAGATTTATTACGCCGTTCAGTGCGGCCTTCATTCCGCTTGTGCCGCTGGCTTCCATAGGCACCCGCGGATTATTGAGCCATACGTCAACACCCTGCACAAGATACCGTGCAACATCAATATCGTAATCCTCGAGGAAAACCAGCCTGCGGCGGACATCGTACTTTGAAACGAAATGGATAATCTGTCGAATTATTTCCTTGCCTTCTGCGTCCCGCGGATGAGCTTTGCCGGCAAAAATAATTTGCAGCGGTCTTTCATTGTGGCTGAGCATTTTTGCCAGTCTCTCAGGCTCGCGCAGCAGAAGATTGCCGCGTTTATAAGTTGCAAAACGCCTGGCAAAACCGATGGTCAGGGCTTCCGGGTCAAGCACCTGCTCGGCCTGCCCCAGTTCGGTATGAAACGAGCCGCGTCTTTCGAGCTGCGCCCGGAGGCGGCGGCGGGCAAAGGTAATAAGCGATTCCTTATTCCGCTGGTGAATACGCCAAAGCTCCTCGTCCGGCACCTGGTCAATGTCGTTCCACATTTCTTCGTCGGTAATATTTTCGGCCCAGGCGAAACCGAGATAACGCTCATAAAGTCTGTTAAGTTCAGCCGACACAAAAGTCTTGGCGTGAACACCGTTGGTAATGGACGTAATAGGCACTTCATCAACAGGCAAACCAGGCCATATTTCAGACCACATGCCGCGAGAGACCTTGCCGTGCAGTTTGCTTACGCCATTGCGATGATCGCTTAGACGAATCGCAAGCACCGGCATTTTAAAATTTTCACTCTCGTTGTTCGGGTCGATTCTGCCAAGGCCCAGGAACTGTTTTCTGTTGATTCCAAGAGCCGGAAAATATGTGCTGAAATACTTGTCCATCTGGCTGAGATTAAACTCGTCATTTCCGGCCTTGACGGGAGTATGAATCGTAAACACA
The DNA here is from genome assembly GCA_020721975.1 of Blastopirellula marina. Taxonomy (GTDB): domain Bacteria; phylum Planctomycetota; class Phycisphaerae; order Sedimentisphaerales; family UBA12454; genus DYLR01. The sequence goes on from DYLR01000007.1 coordinate 28,578, forward strand.
TTGCTCACGCGGGTTGCCTCTAAGGCTTCATCAAACGAAACATTAAGCGTGTTGCGGATATGGCGGATGCGCTCCAGCGCCATAAAGGCGGCATGTCCCTCGTTCATGTGGCAGACCGTCGGCTCAAGACCCATCGCAAGCAGGGCTTTGAAACCGCCGATACCAAGCAGTATTTCCTGCTGTATTCTCATTTCAGAATCACCGCCGTATAGCGATGCAGTAATTGCACGGTCTTCCGGACTGTTGGCGGCAATGTTGGTGTCGAGCAGATAAAGAGTTATTCTGCCGACAGCAACTTTCCATATCTGCGAAAGCACACGTCTGCCCGGATAACCTACGCTTATCGTAAGGGGGTTGCCGCTGCGCTTGCGTACAATCTCAAGGGGCATATTGTAAAAATCATTATCCGTGTAGCGTTCCTGCTGCCAGCCGTCCGCATTGAGATACTGACGGAAATAGCCCTTTTGATACATCAGACCGATACCGGCCAGAGGCAAATTCAAATCGGATGCGCTTTTAAGATGGTCGCCCGCAAGAATGCCAAGACCGCCGCTGTAAATCGGAAGCGTTTCGTGAAGGCCAAATTCAAAACTGAAATATGCGACAAGCGGGTTCTGCCCATCTTTAATTTGCTTGTTGAACCAGCCGGGCGAGTTCAAATAAACATTTAATTTTTCTTCTGCCTGGCGAAGCTGATATAAAAACCCTTCATTTTCAGCCAGAGCATTCAATCTCGTTTGTGATATGCTGCCCAGCAGCTTAATGGGGTTGTGGCCATGCTTTTCCCAAAGCTCAGGGTCAACGTGGTGAAAAATATCAACAAATTCAGAATTCCATGTCCAGAAAAGATTCATTGCAATGGTCTTTAACGACTTCAAAGACTCCGGCAATGACGGCAATACTGTATAACTGCGGATTTTGTGCATAAATAAATCTCAACAATTCTTTTAGTCTTTTTTGCGGTACTAACTATCCTAATTTATTCCATTAGGCAGTATAGTTATTTTATCGACATATAACTACTCAGTCTTAAAGAACGTAAGTTATTTATTTGCAAATAGTAATAATGACAAAGCGGATTTTTTTCAGACAGTATAAACCAAATTGTAATATGCGGACCTGAGGATTCCTATAATGTCAACACAAGCAGTGTGAATAATGTAGATAATAGTCAAACGGATGTCAAAAGAAAAGGCCTGAGCTATCAGGCCTTTTATTTGTGTGGCAACCTCCACATGTGCCGTTGGAAAGGCCGTAGAAGAACCCATTATATCAAAGTGGGCAGCCATTTGCCTTTGTCCGAGTGTCCTGTCCAGCAGGCATGCTCGATCCGCAGGATCCGGCTTCCCTGATTATGGGTATCGGTTCTTCAATTGGATCCGATCCTGACGTACACCGCAGGGGCAACCGTCACATCTGTTAGTATATCGAAAATCTGCCGGCAATTCAATAAAAATTAGTTGTCCGTATCGGAGCAGGCAGTTCTTAAATTATTACAGAATTAAGCCTTGAATATCAGCCTTTGTATGCCATTGCATTTTTGGTCGTTCGGTGATATAATACAGTGTTCAGAATTGAGCTGATAATTTTTGCTATGCTCTTTGAAAACCGGGGGCGAAACGGTTTCGACCGGACGGGTAGAGATTCAGACGGCATGTCCAGGACGCCGGTTGGCCTGGCTAAAAATCCGGTTCTAAACACAATTGGCGTAAGCCAGTATAAACTCGCTGCTTAATTTTAAGCGGCGCGTCATGTGCTGTTTTTTCCTGCGGACGGCACGATGACGCCGATTAGCAGGATAGCTTCGATGAAAGTCCGGCAGTCGGGGCGAAATTTACGGACTGGCTGAAAAGCAAGCCTGTTGCTCGGCGTGCTGTTCAGCGAGAATCAAACGAACAACTAAACATGTAGAAGCCTGTTTTGAAACGTTTCGGGACGGGGGTTCGACTCCCCCCGCCTCCATTGCCCTGAAATTGATGCAACCTGCGTATTGGAAGCAGGTTACAGTTTTCTGGTGGGGTGTTCGCTTAATATAGTGTGCATCCGTGCCTCATCACATAACTCCAGAACTGCTGCCAGCGGCCTATGGTGAGCTTGAGCGTTCGCAATGCCAAAACGCAACTGGCGCCATCATCTTTCCACCTTGAGCCGGATATGCACATCCGCTGCTTGACCAATGTCTTACAAGCCTATTTGACCGGCTTCATTAAGAACTTGCTGCAAAGCCTGTTCATCGTCTAACATCGACTTTGTGAGTCTGAATGTAAATTGTACAGTAATTTCATTACCATCCTGAGAAATCAGTTTTGCCGACATCGATAAGACCTCCAATAAATTCATTATAATCTATTGTCGGCAAAAAGATGCTTTTTTCTAAAATAATTACAGCATTTAAAGCGAACACCATATCGAACTGGCACAACACCTTGCTTCACAATATGTTACACTCAAACCGCACCAGAAGCGAGAAGTTGTCAATTCTGTATTATCGAACTTGACGTTTGATGGCGTAACTCTTTGTGAAACCTATAGGTTACCATTTGCGATACTTGCAGAAAATGCGAATCGTCCACTTAAGTACGCCCGGCAGGATTCGAACCTGCGACCTTCGGTTTAGGAAACCGACGCTCTATCCTACTGAGCTACGGGCGCTAAAAGCTGTAATTATACAAAAATAATAATATTTAATATTACAGCGCGAATAAACTTTGAAAAGCACAACTAAATAAATCCGAAAC
>DYLR01000116.1 GCA_020721975.1 Blastopirellula marina
GACTTGTAAGTCTGCAAAGACAGGAAAAAGATATACAAATTTCCGGCCTGATAGGCAGGCCCGAATTTGCCAGGGCCGGCAGCAGCCATCAGTATATTTTTGTCAACGGACGGTGCATACGGGACAAATTTATCTCGCATGCCCTGAAAGAAGCTTATCGCGGACTTATTGAGCCAAGTCGATTTGCGGTTGTTTTTCTTTTTTTGCAAATGCCGCAGGATTGCCTGGATGTCAATGTCCATCCGACAAAAATTGAAGTACGTTTCGATAATCCAAACTTTATTCATTCGCAGGTGCTTTCGGCGGTTCGCGAAAGACTGATGTCGCTTGACCTTGCGGTTTCAGCCAGAGCTGCTGTGCCTCAGGTAAACGCTTTGCCGCACCAAAAACAGGATTTTGACAATGATGTTCGGCGACAGCGCATACGCCAGGCAATGAACGATTTTTTCAGCGGTCGAAATACTGCGCCGGTAATGCAGCGGCAGATAGATTTTCCCGCCCCTGTGATTGCCGGCCGGACAGGGCCGTTCGGCAGAGAAAATGTCGCCGCATCGCAATGGTTTGGCGAAACCGCTCCAAAGGTTATGCAGGTACACGACAGCTATATCGTTGCGCAAACGCCGGAGGGGCTTATTATTGTTGACCAGCACGCCCTGCATGAGGAAATACTTTATAACAGGCTGCTTGAGCATGTAAAGGCCGGAGAAAAACTTGAATCGCAACGGCTGCTTGTGCCGGAAAGTTTTGAACTAAACGACCGTATGGAGCAGGCGATTTTGGAGAATACGGGCTTATTTGAAAAACTTGGTATTGAACTAGAGCCGTTCGGGCCGGGCGTTATGGCGGTACAGGCCTGGCCGACGCTGCTCGAAAAGGCACTGCCGGCAGAGTGTATGAAAGACATACTTGATATTCTTGTCGATTCGCCCGCTAAAACGGCAGCCGAAGAGGTTGTTAAATCCGTACTTGAGACTATGGCGTGTAAGGCGGCTGTCAAGGCCGGTCAGAAATTGAGCCTTGCGGAAATGCAGCAGCTTCTTGCCCAAAGGCGGGAAAGAAAAACTATCAACAGATGCCCCCACGGCAGGCCGACTGTTCTTAAATTCACGCTCGATGAACTGCAAAAACAATTCAAAAGAACGTAAAAACAGGCTTTTCAGGAAAGATTCTAATATAGGGTATAGGGTATAGGGTAGAGGGGATATAAACATCTAACATCCAATAACACAACATCCATTTAATAATCAATGTTCAATAACCCATTACTCTGCGATGTGGTCGTTTGATTATTGAAAATTGGTTATTGGTCATTATTTGGATGTTGCGTTATTATTGTGGATATAAATTACTCATAATTTATTGATTGATAATAGCCGATATATTTTGGTCTGGTGATTTGGATAAATATATCTTGCTTAGTTGGCAGAGCTTGCCTATATTATTGGGTCTTAATTTAGCCGGTTGACCGGAGGATGGCATATTGGGTTCAGACAAAGGCAGATTTAGTAATGAAGAAAAAACCAGTTAAAAAAACGGCATCCACAAAGGAACAGCATCATCGCCCCAATAAATCCGGGGAAGACAAGTCTTCGCCGTTCAAAAAGTCTGCGTCCGGGAAATCGGCAAATCCAAAGCAAACCGTCAGTAAAAAACAGCAGCCTATGGAAGAAAACCGTGAATTGAAAACATCTGATATTTTCACTCCTCAGGAAGTGGCTCATTTCAAGACATTGCTTCTTGAAAAACGAGCCGAAATTATTGGGGATATGAGCGCTATAGAGAATGAGGCTCTCGACAAATCCCGCGGCGAATCGAGCGGTGATTTGTCGAATATGCCGATACATATGGCCGACCTGGGAACAGACAATTATGAGCAGGAGTTTGCCCTGAATCTTGTCGACAGTGAACGCCGGTTGCTCAATGAAATACACGCGGCTCTTGAACGCATTGAAGACGGGGTTTATGGTATATGTGAAGGCACCGGCAAGCCGATAAGCAAGACACGTCTGGAGGCATGTCCGTGGTCGCGTTTCAGTATTGAATATGCCCAAATGGTGGAACAAGGGCTGGTGCGCGAAGGCGACAAGGTTTATAGCTCACCAGACCGCTATAAATCCCGGGATGACGATGAAGAAAACAGCGAGGATGTTGAAGATGCGCAGTCGTCCGATGAAATTGATGATGCCGCAGCGGAAGATGGTGAACTTGAAGAAGAACCTCTTGACGATGAAGAGATTGACGATATCGATACGGACCTGGATTCAATAGAAGACCATCATGAGAAACCGATTGAGGAAGATGAATCCGCCGACGAGGACGATCATCGTTTACGGCATAAGGGTGGTTCTGAACCGTTTGCCACCTATGATTTGGATGAAAATCTCGACGAGGAAGACAGCGACGATCGCTGAAAGATGAAAATCTGATTAACATTAATCATCTTTTGGAAGGAATCTTGAATATGGCAAAGGAAGGCAGTCTGGCGGCAGTATTTGAAGAGATGTACTTTCCTCATATTTTCAGAGCTTTTTACATTTCCGTTCGCCCAAGCAATTTATTTATTGCCTTTACGGCGATACTGATGCTGTTTGTGCTTGGTTTTCTGCTCGACCTTCAGCGGCCTGTTGTCTGCCGCAGCGATTCGGCGGTTCGCAGAATTCCTCGCAATCTTTACTGGCAAATGCCCACCGAACTGGACTGCTATATACTGGCGCCTGAAAAACTTGCCAACTATCGCCAGGTGTACGAGACGGCCGGCCCTAAAAAAGGCATTTTTGCTACGCTGCTGAATTTCTGGTCGCACAAGTTCAATGATATGACGATACTGCTGGCTCAGCTCGATTTTCGGGGGGCGTTAAGAAATCTCGGATATATAGCAGGGTCGTTTAGGTGGGCGGTTATTCGCTTTCCGTTTCGCAGCCTGATATTTTTCGCCGCGGCCTTTTGTGTTTTTACGGTTTGCGGAGGCGCTTTAAGCCGTTCCGCCGCCGTGCAGCTTGCAAGAGGCGAAAAGCCCGGCCCCATGCTCGGCATAAGATTTGCCTTCAGGAAAATTATTTCCTTTTTTGTTTCGCCGCTGCTGCCGCTGGGTGTTATTCTGACGTTCTGCGGAGTAGTAATAGCGCTGGGTCTGTTGGCAAATATCCCGTGGTTTGGCGAGATAATTCTGTCGATTCTGATGTGGTTTATTCTGCTGGTCGGGCTGCTGTTCAGTATTATGATTATCGGGGCGGCAGCAGGCGTGAACCTGATGTCTCCTGAAATAGCATACCAGGGCACCGACAGCTTCGATTCAATCAACCGCTGCTTTCATTATGTTTTTGCAAAACCCTGGCATATGCTGTTTTACACCTCAGTGGCGGCAATCTATGGTTCGATGTGCTATCTGTTCGTGAGGTTTTTTGCCTATGTGCTGCTGAAAACGTGTTATAGTCTGGTAAAACTGTCGGTGTTTGTTTCGGGCAAACATACCGGCCAGCTCGACAAGATTTCCGCAATCTGGCCAAAACCGGAGTATCTCAATCTTCTCGGAGTGTCTCCGGAATTCCCGCGCAGCGCAACCGAGTCCGTATCGGCTTTTATTATCTATATCGCAGTGCTTTTTATTTGCGGCCTTGTTGCGGCGTATGTGGTGAGCTTCTTTTATACCGCAAATACCATTATTTATTCACTGATGCGGTACAAGGTTGACGGCACAGCGTTGAATGAAATATATATTGAAGCCGAACAGGATGAGCAGGAAAAACCTCTCAAAACCAGAACCGCGGAAAATGAACTGCCGCAGCAGCCTCCCGACTCAACTGCCGACTCGAAAGGCGGAGAATTATCGGACGAAGGCGAAGTTTCATAGGTATTTTCTAATCTGTCGAATTAACTGATGCAGCTAATTGACCATTTTGCTTTTCGGATTTATAATAAAGGTTCAGTTTTTTATAACACTGGATATAAACGAGGCGTTTAATGCCGCAACAATCTGAAAACCTTGCTTTGATGCCCGAACCGAAAACATCCACGCCGGATTATAATCACAGTTCAATAATTATGCGGCATCGAAGACTGCTGATTATTGTTGTGCATATTCTGGCGTTTTCGGCTGCGCTTATGCTTGCATTTCTGCTGGCAAGTAATATGCAGTTCAGACGGGAATGGCTTTTGCGGCAGTACCCGGCGGTTTTATTCTGGCTGCTGGCGGTAAAACTGCTTGTGTTCGCATTTTTCAAACAGTACAGCGGATGGTGGCGTTTTGTTGGTATCGCCGATTTACTGAGCATACTTAAGGCGTCGCTTGTAAGCACTTTTGTGCTGTTTTTGCTTTGGGTTGCGCTGCTGGAATTTCCGGTGGTAAGAAGACAGCCCGGCATGAGAGAAATAACAATGGTCTCGCAGGCGGTGTTTGTGGCCGATATGTTCGCCACTGTAATCATTCTCGGCGGAATGCGGATGGCTGTGCGGCTTTATCATGAGGAGTTTCGCACGGTGGAGGGCGGCAGGCTCAAGAGATTTCTGATTGTAGGAGCGGGCAACGCCGGCGAAGCTTTGCTGCGGGAACTTACAAGAATGCCCGTAAGCCAGTATGAGGTTATAGGATTTGTTGATGACGACCCTGCCAAGCGCGGCGTAAATATTCACGGCCTGCCTGTGCTTGGAACGATAGAACAACTGCCGGAAATCTGCAAACAAAAGAATATTGAGGAAATCGCCATTGCCATGCCAAGCGCAACAGCAAAGCAGCTTCGGCGGGTTGTGCAGATTTGCCAGGGCGCGCAGATACGTTTTCGCACCGTGCCTTCCGTGGCAGACATAGCATCCGGCAAATTCAGCGTAGCCCAGATTCGGGATGTTGATATCAACGACCTGCTCGGCAGGCAGAGCATCCAGCTTGATGTCAATCAGATAAAAAATTTCCTTACCGGCAAAACGATTTTGGTTACCGGCGCCGGCGGTTCAATAGGCTCGGAAATGTGCAGACAGGTCTGTGATTTCAATCCCGCTTTGCTTTTGCTTGTGGAACAGGCGGAAAATCCCCTGTTTTTTATCGAGCGTGAACTAAAGAAAACATGGCCTTCGGTGAACATGCTGCCGATTATCTGCGACGTAAGCGATAAGGTGCGGGTTGAACGGCTGTTTGAAAAATACAGGCCGCAGGTGGTAATTCACGCCGCAGCCCACAAACACGTGCCTTTGATGGAGGCCAATCCGGGAGAAGCCGTTAAAAATAATGTTGTCGGCACAATGACCGTTGCCAATGCATCCGAAAAATATCAGGCCGAACACTTCGTGATGATAAGCACCGATAAGGCCGTCAATCCGACCAGTATTATGGGTTCTACAAAACGTATTTCGGAAATGTACATTCAGGACCTCAGCCGTACGACAAGCAAAACGCATTTTGTAACCGTCCGATTCGGCAACGTG
>DYLR01000117.1 GCA_020721975.1 Blastopirellula marina
CCTGCGGGCATTTCCGTCGGGGCAAAAAACGTTCTTGCCGCCGTATCACAGATAACCAGAAAAGCCGCACCTGCAAGAAAAGACCCCGGCAGTACGATACGGCAGTCGTATCCGGAAATTTTTCGTACAATATGCGGCACAATCAGTCCCACGAAACCGATTGGCCCGCAAACCGACACTATCGCCGAGACTGCTATTGATCCTGCCACAAAACAGACATTCTGCACATACCCGACATTTACGCCATGCCCCAGCGCCATATCGTGTCCGAGGCTCAAATGATTCATTGCAGGCGACTGGGCAAATATCAGCCACAGCGGCACAATCGCCAGTACTGATGCGGCAGCAAGCGTTTTATAGCCGGATATGTCAAGGCCTCCCATAATCCAGCGGTCCATTGAGACCAGCAGATTCGGCTGGGCGATATAACGCAAGAGCATTATCACCGAGCCGCATAAAATTCCGATTGTAACGCCCGCCAGGAGCAGGGTATTCATCGAGACTGCCGCTGCTCTGCGAGCCGGCAGATAAATTGCGGTCTGCACCGTCAGCCCCCCTGCCAGTGCGAAAAGCTGCACGGTTGAAAAAGGCCCAAAACCGAATGTAAGCAATGGAAACGCTATTGCGATATACGCTCCAGCGGCTGCTCCGCCGCTTATGCCCAGCGTATAGGGCGTTGCCAGCGGATTGCGAAGTATTACCTGAAAGGCCGCTCCGACAGTTCCCAGCACGCCGCCGGCCAATACCGCAAGCAAAATCCGCGGAATTCTAAGCTGCCAGAATATCTGTACATCGACCGAACTGCCTGCGCTGTGTGAAAAGCCCAGTACTGCAAGCGGATTGATTTTCTCTGCCCCGATAAACGGCGATACCGCCGCAGCAATAATCACAATTGCAGAATAAAATATCAGGTGATGTCCGCGATTATTTGTATTCATGAGGAAATTCGAGCTTGATTTTTTCCTCTTCCCGGCAGCACCATTGGCTTTCCGTTTATCGGATTTTCCGCTACCGTCACGTTTTCGCCGTAAACCTGCGATATAACCGATTCTCTTAAAACTTCCTTCGCCGTTCCCTGACAATGCAGACTGCCCCTGTTCAGCAGTATAAGTCTGGTGCAGTATTCTGCCGCAAGATTTAAATCGTGCGTAACTACCGCCACAGCCATTGTGTTTTCAGCCAGCCTGCCGATAAGCTCAAAAAACTCAATTTGATGATGCAAATCAAGTCCGGTAGTAGGTTCGTCAAGCAGCATAACCTTCGGCTGCTGTGCCATCGCCGAGGCCAGCAATACCCGCTGCCGTTCGCCTCCGCTTAGATGCGAAATATTGCGCCGGGCATACTCGGATGTCTGTGTGAGCCGCATCGCATCGTGAATAATATCGTAGTCTGCCCTGCTTAAAACGCCAAAGCCACTGACATGCGCGAACCGCCCCATCGCCACTATTTCCATTGCACTGTAGTCGAACACGGGAACTACCGACTGCGGAAGATACGCAAGCTGCCGGGCGATTTGTCGCCTTGACAGTTCTTTAATATTGCGATTATAGACTTTCACCGTGCCTTTACAATCGGAGATAATGCCGGCGGCGATTTTAATCAGCGTACTTTTGCCGGCTCCGTTGGGTCCGATTATGCCGAGTATTTCTCCACTGTGCAGCGAAAAGGATATATCATGCAACTGCCAGCAGCTCTCGGCGTATCCGAAAGAGACTTTATCAAGTTCGAGAGCAGGATTATTACGAATAATCGAATCCATCGAATAAATCGCGAGAAAGGAAACCCCGCGAATAAATCGCGGGGCTAACTATACCCTATACCATAAACCCTATAATCAAATTTTAATTCTCGGATAATTGCCGAGATATTCGGTTTTCGGTAATCCGCCGGTGAGGGGCAATGCGTAATCGACAAAGGCTGCCGTAATGCCGTTTCCTTCAGTGTTAATATATTCAGCCGCCAGACTCTTTGTTTTCTCGGCGACATTGGCAAGTTCGGTGCGGAAATATTCCACGCCGTACTTTGCTGTGCCTATGCGCTTCATTGCCACTGAACCATTGGCGGCGGTACTGGATAATTTAACCGCCTCAATGCCGCATTGGCGAGCCTCGGCCTTGTCGACCTCGCTTTGCAGGCCTGCAAAACTTCTTTGAAGATAACCGAAAGTGTCGGCTCTTACGCGCTTGATTTTTAACTTCGCCTTAATTTCGCCTGCCAGAAAATCCGCAAGCGCACCTGTGCCGGAAAGCTGCACGTTGCCGTGAGCGTCTTTTTCGGCAGTCTCGGCAAGTTTTTCCGCCCAGGTTTTGCCGTCCGGAGCTGAAATGCCTTCGGATACGGCGATTACACAGCGATTCAGCTTTTTATAAACCGCCTCGACATCGGCAAGAAATTTTTCCATACTGATTTTGCGTTCCGGGACATAAACCAGATGCGGGCCGTCATCGCCCCGCTGCCTGCCGAGAGCAGAAGCAGCAGTGAGAAATCCCGCGTGTCTGCCCATAATTACATCGACTTTGACGCCTGGTAAAGCACGATTGTCAAGATCATCACCCATTACCGCACAGGCTACAAATTTGGCCGCAGTGCCGAAACCGGGGCAGTGGTCGGTTACCAGCAAATCGTTATCTATCGTTTTAGGCACATGGAAAGCCCGCAGTTCATATCCGGCATCCCTGGCCATATTGTTAATAATGAAACAGGTGTTGGCCGAGTCGTTGCCGCCGATATAGAAAAAATAACGAATGTCATGCTTTTTAAAGACGCCGAGAATTTTTTCGCAATAAGCCTTGTCGGGCTTGTCACGGCTTGAGCCGAGAGCTGACGAGGGGCTTGCGGCAACCAGTTCGAGCGTACCGGCCGGTATTTTTTTTAAATCTATGAAATCCTCCTTGACAATTCCGCTGACAGCGTGAACTGCACCGTAGAGATTTCGGATATTCGGCTGTTTATGAACCTGCTCGATTACGCCGACTAATGATGCGTTGATAACGCCGGTAGGGCCGCCGGACTGCGAGACCACGGCGTTGGCTTTTGGAGCGTCTGCCATCGTTAACACCTTTCTTTACAGGGAATCATAAGATAAACTTTACATGCACACTGCCCGTGATTATACGTATTTTGTGCCGATTGTCAATTTGTGATTGCCAATATTAGAGCCTATCCGAATAACCGGCTCTATTGCGGCCGGCTGCAAAGTCCGACGCCTGCGTTGTCGGCCAAAAATGTCCTCACCGTGGTATTCAACCACGATTCCGGGCATTTTCGGCCTGCCGCCTTGGCCTCGAACTTTTCGCTCGGCCTCATAACAACCCGGTTATTAGGATAGGCTCTTATTCTTCGACGCATCGGTCATAAAATGCGACATAATTATCCTTGTCGGGGCTTCCCCGCAGTTCAATTGCCGAACGCGGGTGTTTATTAAAATGTGCCGTGATAATATACGGTATCTGACAGCCCCATTCAATTTTCTGCCGTAAAGGAACAAAATGATCCTGTATACATTGCAGTATCGGACGCATTTTGAACTTTGGATTCCTTAAAAAGCTCAACAGCAGTTCCATCGGACAATTGCCGGCGCCACGACCAATGCCGTTAATTGTGGCATCCAGACGGTTTGCTCCGACAATGACGGCTTCTATGGTATTGGCAAAAGCCAGTTGAAGATTATTATGAGTATGAATTCCGACCTGTTTGCCGGTGCCTTCCAGAGCCTTAATATACCGCTCGGTATAATCTCTTATTTGTTCCGAATAGAACACTCCGTAGCTATCCACCAGCACAACAACATCGGCTGGAGTCCTGGCGAAAACATCAAGAGCCTCGTCGAGTTCGCGGTCCTGAACAACAGAAGCGGCCATCAGATTTACCGACACTTCATAACCTTTGTCGTGAGCGTCTTTGATCATATCGACGGCAGTGGGAATCTGGTGGATATATGTGGCCACGCGAACCATATCAAAAACGCTTTTATCACGGGGCAGGATGTCGTTGCGATAATCCGTACGCTCGGCGTCAGCCATTACGGAAAGTTTCAAATCGCCTTTGTTATCGCCGACAATCCGCCGTACATCGTCTTCATCGCAAAATTTCCATTTGCCGTGCTTGTCGGGAGCAAAGATTTTTTTATCGGATTTGTACCCCATTTCCATATAATCAACACCGGCGGCAATGCACGCCCGATAAACCGCCTCAACCAGATTGTCATCAAAAAAATGACCGTTTATCAGTCCGCCGTCTCGAATGGAGCAGTCGAGAACTTTTATTGCCGGCCGATATGTAACCCACGGGGCATTGCTCATAATCCGGTTCCTTTTATCTGTATTTGCTTAAAATTGTTCAAAACTTTCAGTATATCATAAAAATCTTTTTTTGCAAGATTATTTTAAAGATGTTCTAATGCTATCCAAAACAGTGTTTATCCGTGTAAAGCCGCGTCTAAAACTGTTAAATCTGCGGTTAAATTTTCACCTCTTTTCGTGGCGTAAAGAAATACAAATATCTGCCGGCAACCGGAAATTTCAGAATGATTTCCGCAGCCCTGGCATAATAATCAATCTGTAATTTGTAAACTGCCGCCCTCTCGGGAAGCTGGGTCTCGTTTATGCGGTCGGTCTTAAAATCAATAATCAAAAGGCCGGCAGCGGTTCTGACAATCATATCAACAATGCCCTGCACAATTACAATCTCGCCGGGCGCATTGGCAGGGGAAATGCCGATAGTAAAAGGCCATTCGCGCATAACGTTTTGCGGTCCTGCCTGTAAAACAGTTCTGCCGGATGCGCAATCGAAGAAGTCCAAAACGGCTTGTTTATCAATAGAATCTGCAAGTCGAGGGGCTATCTGCCCCGACGCAGTGAGCATATTCAGACACGATTCGACAAGTTCATAATTGAGCGGTTTGTCCAGCGGCAGATTTTTCATAAGCAGATGCGTTGCTGTGCCGACAGCCCTGCCGTCCGTTTCGCGACGGCCTGCGCGTTCAAAGCCGGCAAAACGGTCTGCGGTGTGAATATTGAAAAACTCGTCATTTTGATGGGTAAGCTGTGAAACAGACGATTTGACCTGTAAGCCGACGGCATATTCAAACGGATATCGCCAGTTCACCGAAGAGGCTATTTTTTCGAGCAGTTCATAATCCGGCTGCACCTGTCGGGGCGGCGGAGGTTCGGCAAAGGCAAATACCGATTTTGAAATTTCATCCAGCCGGCGGGCGTCATATAAATGCAGCTCATAATCGGCGGGTTCTGCGGCGGTAATCAGGCCGTTATCGTCAAATTCGCCGATGATTTTCGGGTCGTTTGAGAGCGACT
>DYLR01000008.1 GCA_020721975.1 Blastopirellula marina
AATTTTAGAGGCCAGCCTGCCGAGAATAAGGCCCTCTGCATCGACCAGCAGCCATTTACGGTCAACAGTTTCTTGTTTCAGCAAAAATGATTTCATAAATATACACTTTCCCTGCAAATCCAGAAAACCCAATATTATAACAGGCAAATTTCGGGTGTCAACCTAAATCGACGACAGAAACAGAATAAAAATTACACGCCCACGCCAACAATAAGGACAATACCAGTCTCTTGTGGCGGCAATATGACAGGCAAAGATTTACGAATACGCAATTGCTTTTTGAAGAAGTTCGTCCAGACCGAGCGCTATCGCCCATTTTTTTTAAGTAGTCGAAATCAAGGTTGTTTTTCTGCACAGACAGAACACCCAATACATCCGACCACTGACGGTCTGAAATACAGTCTGTCTGCTTATAACAATTTAGCTTTAACAGTATAATAATCTTCCGGCGAAACGAGCGAAAAAGACCTGTCGATGGATTCTTCGATTTTGTTCTTTCTGCTTCGGGTCAGAATCTGTTTTTCAAAATCGCTGTGTGCAATAAAGATATCTATTTTAAAAGCCGTCTCAAAGTGGATTATATTAAAACTGCCGCGGGAATTGATTGCCTGATGTATAGCAATCCTTGCTGATATAGAAACTGTCTTTCAGCCTTTCATAAAACTGCTGTGAAACAGATGAAAAAGACTGCACGGCAATATCTGCGTCCTGTGTAAAACGCGGCGTTCCATATATTGAACTTGCGATTGACCCGCCAATTGCATATCCTATCTTCAGTTCACCCAGGACATCCGTCAGCATTTTAATTATTTCACTCTGCTGGATATCACCCATCAATTTTTCCCGCCGTAAACCTTGTTATATAAATCTTCTCCGAGATGTTGTTTTGCCCATAGATGCCAAACTTCTTTTTCGCCGGCATTGGGATGCCGCATTTTTATTCCTGCCATTGCAAGCGATTGCCCAAAACGGTAAGCATCACAGACAATCCTGAATTTTTTTGCCGGACTCATTTTGCGATATATAGCATACTGAATTTCAAGGACCTCTGCCGGTGTGTCGGACAATTTTTGATTTTGCTCTTTCATTATTCTACGCCTCTGTGTTCTGTGAACTCTGCAGCCAACATAAAAAGCCGATGGAGGGATTTGAACCCTCAACCCCGGCTTTACGAAAGCCGTGCTCTACCGTTGAGCTACATCGGCAAAATGCAGCTACTTATATAACAGAGCTATGAAGTTTTGTAAACATATTGATATTGTTTTTCTATCTTGCGTTTCAAAAAGCCTTGTGGTATAACAATGTGGTATAGTGATTAGACCAGTTATGTAAGTTTCTGTTAATAAAGGAGTTAAGTTATGTCCGGCAAAGCAAACGCCATCATTGCACAAAGCGGCGGTCCAACTGCCGTAATCAACTCCAGTGCGTGCGGAGTGATACAGGAGGCTATAAACTGTGGTAAAATAGGCAAAGTTTTTGGTTCTGAAAATGGCATACTCGGCGTACTTAAAGAGGATATTTTTGATATTACCGCTGAAAAGCCGCAGACCATAGATGCGCTGAAGCGTACGCCTGCTGCGGCGATAGGCTCGTGCCGGTACAAGCTCAAAAGCCTCGACAAAAGCCGTGCCGATTATGAGCGCATAATCGATGTTTTTAAGGCTCATGATATTCATTACTTTTTCTACTGCGGCGGCAACGACTCGATGGATACAGCCGACAAGGTGAATAAACTGGCTGCGGAAATGAAATATGAACTCATCTGTGTGGGTGTTCCAAAGACCATCGATAATGACCTGGCCTTTACCGACCACTGTCCGGGCTACGGTTCGGTCGCCAAATATGTCGCTACCTGCGCGATGAATGCCGGGCGCGATACCGAGGCGCTGTACACTACCGACACTTGCAGTATATTGGAGGTTATGGGGCGCAATGCCGGGTGGATTGCCGCAGCCACAGGCCTTGCCCGACGCGAAAGACAGGACGCTCCGCATTTGATTTACCTGCCCGAGTCGCCTTTTACTTTTGAACAGCTTATCAGGGATGTAAGGGAAACGCTGAAGGAATTTAAACGGGTCTTCATTGTTTGCGGCGAGGGTCTGCGTGATGAAAAAGGCCAGTATATTACTGCCGATTCCGGCAAACTCGGTACGGACAGCTTTGGACACGTTCAGCTTGGCGGAATTGCCGAGACCCTCAAGGCCGTTATTGAAAAAGAAGTAGGCATAAAGACCCGTTTTAACAAACCCGGCACAAATCAGCGCAGTGCAATGCATTTTGCCTCGTTCACTGATGTTAATGAAGCATATATGGTCGGTATTGCCGCCGTGAGGATGGCAATGCAAAACGTAAGCGGCAAAATGATTACGCTTGTACGCCAGGCGGGTGCGAAATATATTTGTACGACCGGCACGGCTACTTTGAGCGATGTTGCCAACGGCGAAAAGAAAGTGCCTCGCGAATATATAAACAAAGAAGGCAACGGCGTAACTTCCGCGATGCTCGATTATGTAAGACCGCTGGTTATGGGCGAGGCTGCCGTAACTATCGGCAATGACGGACTGCCGGTGTATATGCGTTTTGAAAAATATTTTGTGGCGAAAAAACTTCCGGCGTATATGTAATCCTGAAAATCGCATTCATTTACAGCTAATAATCTGGAGTTTTTATGACAAATATATTTGACCTGACGGGGAAAGTAATTGCCGTTACCGGAGGCGGAGGCATATTGTGCGGCACAATGGCCAAAGCCCTGGCACAGGCCGGCGCAAAAATTGCCGTGCTTGACTTAAAACAGGATGCCGCTGAAAAAATCGCATCTGAAATTTGTTCCGCCGGCGGCTCGGCGGTGGGGATTGCCTGCAACGTGCTTGAGAAGGATAGTATTCAAGAGGCTTATGATGCTTCCGTGACGAAGTTCGGAAAGGTGGATATTCTCATCAACGGCGCGGGCGGCAACAGTCCCAAAGCGACAACATCCGAAGAACTGCCGTTTTTTGATATTCCTGCCGAGGCGATTCGTTTTGTGTTTGATTTGAATTTTCTTGGTACGCTTTTGCCCAGCCAGGTTTTCGGCAAGGCGATGGCTCAGCGGGGCGAAGGCGTGATTTTGAACATTTCGAGTATGAACGCCTTCAGGCCGCTCACAAAGATTGCCGCTTATTCGGCAGCCAAAGCCGCTGTTAGTAATTTTACTCAATGGCTTGCCGTGCATATGTGCAAAAATTATTCGCCCCGGATTCGCGTCAATGCCGTTGCGCCTGGGTTTTTCATTACCGACCAGAACCGCTTTCTTGTAACCGACAAACAGACCGGCAAATTTACTCCGCGCGGCCAAAGCATTGTTGACCATACGCCGATGGGCAGGTTCGGCCAGGCTGAGGAACTGAACGGCACGGTGATTTGGCTGCTAAGCGATGCAGCGAAATTCGTTACCGGAATTGTTGTTCCCGTTGACGGCGGTTTCAGTGCATTCAGCGGCGTATAACTTAAAAAAACAGAATACAGAATACAGAATACAGAAATCAGAATGAAGAAAACAAACCCGTCGGACTATCCTGATGGGGCGTCTGAAATAAAAGGAATTTTAGTGATGAATATTAACCCTGCAAAACCGTTAAAGGACTTAAAACCAACCAGTAAATATCTTGTGGCCATTGATTCCGACGGCTGCGCATTTGACGCTATGGGTATCAAGCAGCGCGAGTGTTTTTGTCCGTGGATGATAGCCTATTTCGGTCTTCAGCCGGTTGCCGAGGCCGCCCGTCAGTGCAAGGAGTTCGCCGACCTGTTCAGCAAAACTCGCGGCGCAAACCGGCACAAAACCATCGTTCGCATATTGACCGAACTTTTGCCGTCGCATCCGCAGGTAAAGATTCGCGGATTCAAAGTGCCGCAGTTTAAGCATTATGTAAAATGGGTCAACGACCCCAAAAGTCTGCTCAGCGACGCCGGACTCAAACAGGCTATCGAAGCCGCCGACAGTGCGGAGGCCAAAAAGGAATTATCGCATGTTCTGGAATGGAGCAAAAAAGTCAATGAATCCGTAGCGGCGATAGTTAAAAATGTTCCGCCGTTCGCGTATGTGCGCGAAAGTCTCGAAAAGATTAACGGCCGGGCTGATGTAATAGTATGCTCCGCAACGCCTACGGAAGCCCTCGAAAGGGAATGGGCTGAGCATGGCCTGGCGAAATATGTTCGCGTTATAGCAGGCCAGGAAATGGGCAGCAAGGCTGAACATCTGGCGATTATGAGCGGCGGCAAATATGATAAAGACAAGATTCTTATGATGGGCGACGCTCCGGGCGACCAAAGGGCCGCCAAATCTAACGGCGTGTTGTTTTATCCGATAAACCCGGGCGATGAGGACAACAGCTGGAAGCGTTTTTATGACGATGGTTTTGGAAAATTTATGTCGGGCAAATATGCCGGCGACTATGAAAATAAGCTTATTAAGGCTTTTGAGGCCATTCTGCCGGACAATCCGCCCTGGATGAAATAATGTTATACTTTAAACGCGGCAGTCAAAACGATATTCTTTCCGCAGACGATTTAAGGTCGGGGGTTTTTGCTGCGCTGGATAAAATCGGTAAATGCAAAAAAGTTCTTGTCCTGCCGCCGGATATTACGCGGTTTTACTCACGTGCAGGCGAACTGACCAATTTTGTCCGGCAGTATTATCGCGAAAGGCTCGCTGATATTTTGCCGGCCATCGGCACGCACTTTGCAATGACCGATGCGGAAATTTCGCGCATGTTCGGCGATGTGCCGAAAAGTCTGTTTCGTGTTCACGACTGGCGGGGCAGTCTTGTTACGCTCGGCGAGGTTCCGGGCGAATTTGTCAGTGAAATCAGCGGCGGCAAAGTCGATTACTCCTGGCCTGCACAGGTTAATCGTCTGCTTGTCGAGGGCGGCCACGATTTAATTCTTTCAATCGGCCAGGTTGTCCCGCACGAAGTCGCGGGTATGGCAAATTATAATAAAAATATTTTCGTCGGCTGCGGCGGCTCACAGGGCATTAACACAAGCCATTTTCTCGGCGCTGTCTGCGATATGGAAAAAATCATGGGCAGAGCCGATACGCCTGTGCGAAAGGTATTAAATTACGCCTGCGACCATTTTGCAAAAAAACTGCCGATTGTTTATGTCCTTACCGTTGTGCAGGCTAATGACCACGGCCCGGTTACCCGCGGGCTTTTCATCGGCGACGATATCGAGTGTTTCAATCTTGCTGCGGAATTGAGTCTTAAAGTCAATTTTCAAATGCTCAGTGAACCTCTGAAAAAAGTCGTGGTTTTTCTTGACCCGCACGAATACAAAAGCACATGGCTGGGCAACAAGAGCATATATCGCACTCGTATGGCAATGGCTGACGGCGGCGAGTTGATTGTACTTGCGCCGGGGCTGAAGGAGTTTGGCGAAGACAGGCAGATTGATGCGCTCATCAGAAAATATGGATATATCGGCACGCCGCGGGTGCTTGACGCGGTTAAAAATAATGATGATTTGCGGGCCAATTTGAGTGCAGCCGCTCATTTGATTCACGGTTCGAGCGAAGGCCGGTTTAAAATTACTTATTGCCCGGGACATTTGACCGAGGAACAGATAAAATCCGTGAATTTTGAATATGCGGATTTGAAAACGATGACGCAGAAATATAATCCTGCGGTTTTAAAATCCGGCTTTAATGATATTGCCGGTGAAAAGGTTTTTTATATTTCCAATCCGGGACTTGGACTGTGGGCTTTTAAGGACAGGTTTGAGAAAGGTTAAATACAATGAGTTTTTATCGATCTGTTGAAAATCACGTTATCCGTAAAAATTACAGGATTAGTAATTTGTTATCCATGCGATTTTATTTGGCAGCTTTATTCTGGGTTTCGTCTGTTTTGCCGCTCTATGGCGCGCAGATAATTCAGACTGAACCTGTAAAGGTAATAGACAGATATGACAGAGGCGTTCTGATTGATGCGGCTGGAACAAAGGCGCTTTTGCTTGCAGGCACTCATTATCAGATGGGCTATCAGCAGGGCAAACTTATGCAGGGGCATATTAAAAGCCTTACTCAAAAAATTCTTGACCTGGCCCGTCTGGCTGAAATGTCCGGCACGGATGGCTACACTACCGGAAGTCTCAAACAGGCCTGGTACAGGACGCGCAAATTCATCGATTACCGTTTCATTGAGGAAATGCAGGGCATTGCCGACGGCGCAGGAGTGGATTTCAACGATGTATGCCTTGCAAACACTTTTCCGGAGCTTTTTCACTGCAGCGGTTTCGCATTGTTCGGCGACGCGACCAATCAGGGGAAATTGCTGCACGGGCGGATACTGGATTATATGACACAGGCCGGCTTGCAGCAGTTCGCAGTGGTAATTATTGCCAAACCTGACAATTATAACGCCTTTGTAAATGTTGGTTATACCGGCCTTATTGGCTCGGTAACGGGAATGAATGAAAAACTCATTTCCATTGGCGAAATGGGCGGCAGCGGAAAAGGAGAATGGGACGGCATGCCTATGGTGTTTCTTCTTAGAAAAGCCCTTGAGGAGTCGGCTTCACTGAATGAGGCTGTTTCAATTTTCAAAAACTCCAGGCGAACATGTGAATATTATTATGTGGTTTCCGACGCAAAAATTCCCGATGCGCGTGGCCTTGCATGCACAGGCAGTACATTTGAAATTGTTGAGCCAAATGTGCCTCATCCAAAACTGCCTTATGCAATTAAAGATGCGGTGCTTATGAGTGCAGGCGACCGCTATGAAGCCCTTGCCGCAGGCGTCGAAAAGCAATTCGGGAAAATCGATATAAATGCCGCTCTTGATTTAATGAACAGACCGGTGGCAATGAAAAGTTGTCTGCATCGCGTGCTTTTTTCGCCGAAAGATATGAATTTTTGGGTTGCAAATGCGGCAGTGGATATCAATGATCCGAACTTTGCAGCTTGTTATCAGCCTTATTATCAGTATGACTTTGCCAGGCTGTTGAAGCTGATTCCTGCGGCTGATTCTAATCAGCAGACAATTCCCACATCGCCGAAACAAAAAATCGTCTTCGGCGATGAAATGCCTGTAAAGGCAAATGAACCGAACGTCATACAAAACATCGAGTTAAAAACTGTTCCTGCGTGCGAGGATAAAATATTGCCTTCTGCAAATGAACATCAGCAATCGCTGCTGAATCTTTATCCGACCGACGGCAATGAATTTAGTTATCGTATGACATTACGCGCAGA
Organism: Blastopirellula marina; assembly: GCA_020721975.1. Lineage (GTDB taxonomy): Bacteria > Planctomycetota > Phycisphaerae > Sedimentisphaerales > UBA12454 > DYLR01. The sequence continues at coordinate 7,235 of DYLR01000008.1, forward strand.
CAGCAACAGTTATCAGATTTTTGATGTGGAATTTCCTTCGCCGTGTCCGGGAAAGACAGCCGCCAGTAATACAATTTACTGCGAATATTACAAATGCAAAAGCGATACGCAGCGTTCTGCGGTTGTTGTGCTGGATATTCTTGCCGGTTCGATGGTGGTCTCAAGGCTGATTGCCGGAAGTCTTGCCGCAGGAGGATGCGATGCGTGTATAATGACGCTGCCCCATTGCGGCAAACGCAGGTCAGCCGACCCGAACCAGAGTATTAAAATCAATCAGAGCGCCGAGATTTTTATAGCCGCATCTCAACAGGCGGTTGCGGATATAAGACGCACTGTTCGATGGCTTAAATTTCAGCCGCATATCGACGATAATCGAATAGGCATCTGCGGCACAAGTCTCGGCGGTATTGTCGCGGCTATTGCCTGCGGAGTGGACAGTTCTTTTCCGAGAGCGGCCATTATTATTGCAGGCGGCGATTTGTCGACAATAATGACAACGGATGCGGGAGAGGTTAAATCCATTAAGACCCTGCTCGAAAGTCAGGGCATTTCCCGCCGGCAGCTTGAAAAAATGCTCGAACCGATAGAACCTTTAAGTTTTGCCGATCGCATCAGGTCGACTAAACTGATTATGTTCAACGCATCACAGGATACGGTCATCCCGCCGGCGTGTGCGCAGAAACTTGCCGATGCTGCCGGAGCCGAAATAATATGGTATCCGACAGACCATTACGGCATGGCAATGTCTCTTATGGCTGTAATGCAAAAGCTGAACGGGCATTTTTGTGTGGAACAATGGTAAAATGTATTCGCGGCTAAAGCGGCAGATTGATTTGAAATCTGTAATCTATAATCTATAATATGTAATCTTTTTTAGGAGTAAAAAAATGTCACAAGCAGATATTGGAATTGTTGGTCTTGCGGTAATGGGTGAAAACCTCATTCTAAATATGGAAAGTAAGGGCTTTACCGTTGCCTGCTATAATCGCACGGTCGAAAAGGTTGACAACTTCCTGGCCGGCAGGGGAAAAGGCAAAAAAATTATCGGCTCGCACAGCGTGCAGGAATTTTGCAAATCGCTCAAAAGGCCGCGAAAGGTGATGATAATGGTCAAGGCCGGCAAGCCCGTTGACGACTTCATCGAACAGGTACTGCCGCATCTTGAAGATGGCGACATCATTATCGACGGCGGCAACAGCCATTTCCCTGACACCATTCGCCGTACTGCGTATGTTGAAAGCAAGGGCAAACTTTATATCGGCACAGGCGTAAGCGGCGGAGAAGAAGGCGCGCTGCTGGGGCCGTCGATTATGCCCGGCGGTTCGCCTGCCGCGTGGCCTGCGGTCAAACCGATATTTCAGAAAATCGCCGCCAAAACGGATAAGGGCGAACCCTGCTGTGAATGGGTCGGAGAAAACGGGGCAGGCCATTTCGTAAAAATGGTACACAACGGCATAGAGTACGGCGATATGCAGATGATATGCGAAACATATCAGATGATGAAATACGGCCTGGGTATGAACAATGAACAAATGCACGAGGTCTTTGCCGAGTGGAACAAGGCCGAACTTAACAGCTATCTTATCGAAATTACGCGCGATATACTCGGCTACAAGGACGAGAACGGCAAATATGTAGTTGATTTAATACTTGATACTGCCGGCCAGAAAGGCACAGGCAAATGGACTGTCGTTGCCGCTCTTGACAGCGGCCAGCCGCTCACGCTGATAGGCGAGGCCGTTTTTGCCCGCTGCCTGTCGGCCATAAAGGAAGAACGTGTTGCCGCTTCAAAGGTTCTCACCGGCCCCAGCGCGAAATTTCAGGGCGACCGGAAAGCCATGATAAACGACCTTCGCGCCGCTTTGTATGCTTCAAAAATTATCAGCTATGCACAGGGCTATCAGCTGATGCGTGCTGCGGCTTCGGAGTATAAATGGAATTTGAACTACGGTGGAATAGCGCTGATGTGGCGGGGCGGCTGCATTATTCGCTCGGCGTTCCTCGGCAAAATAAAAGAGGCTTATGACAAAAATTCAAAACTCAGCAATCTGCTGCTTGACCCGTTTTTTAAAGACGCCGTTGTAAAAGCGCAGCCTTCGTGGCGGCGGGTTGTTACCGAGGCCATACGGCTCGGTATTGCAATGCCCGCGGTCGGTTCGGCTCTTACGTTTTATGACGGCTATCGCAGCGAACGTCTGCCGGCCAATCTGCTCCAGGCGCAGCGCGATTATTTTGGCGCACATACTTACGAACGGGTTGATAAGCCCCGCGGGCAGTTTTATCATACAAACTGGACCGGCCACGGCGGAGCTACCGCAGCTTCCACTTATACTGTGTAGATAAGGCAGAATATAGAAAACAGAATTCAGAATTCAGAATGAAGACCTCATTCTTCTGGATTCTGCGTTCTATATTATCTGTTTTACTGTTCTTTTTCGCGTTTTATTTTTGCGCCGACGGTATTGAGCTTTTGCTCGATATGTTCATAGCCCCTGTCGATGTGATATACGCGGTTGACAATGGTAATGCCCTCGGCGGCAAGACCTGCCAGCACCAGCGCTGCCGACGCACGCAAATCGGACGCCATAACCGGAGCGGCAATGAGTTTTTTCACGCCGCATACGATGGCACACGGGCCTTCCTTGCGAATATTGGCCGCCATACGGTTAAGCTCCGCCACGTGCATAAAGCGGTCGGGAAAGACCTTTTCGGTAATAATGCTGTTCCCGTCGGCAAGGCACAGCAGCGCCATCAGTTGTGCCTGTAAATCCGTCGGAAATCCCGGATACGGCAAAGTAGTTACGTCAGCAGGCTTAAGATTTCCTTCGCAGCTTACAATGCAGCCGTCTCCGCTCGGCTCTATTGTCGCACCGATATTTTGCAGCCTGTCGACAACCGCCATTAAGTTGTTCAGCCGGCAGTTGCTAATCCGGAGTTTGCCGCAGGTTATGGCCGCTGCAACCATAAATGTACCCGCCTCGATGCGGTCGGGTATCACTTTATATTCGACCGGTTTTAATTCCTTTACTCCTTCAATTACCAATTGCGGCGAGCCGATGCCGCTGATTTTTGCCCCCATTTTATTCAACATTCCGGCCAGGTCTGAAACTTCCGGCTCGCACGCTGCTGATTCAATTACCGTAGTCCCCTTTGCCAGTGTTGCAGCCGACATAACATTTGCCGTTGCGAGCACGCTTGAACCGAACGGCCCGCCTAAAAAGATGTTCCTCCCGACCAGACCGCCGTTAGCCTCGGCAATGATATAGCCGCCTCGCAAATGAATTTTTGCCCCAAGTTCCCTTAGTCCCCGCAGATGAATATCGACGGGTCTGTCGCCTATCGCACAACCGCCCGGCATCGATATTTCCGCCCGGCCGCAACGGGCCAGCAATGGCCCCAAAACACATATTCCAGCCCTCATTTTGCGAACAATATCGTAATCGCCGAAGGGATTGTTCAGGCCGGCGGTGTCAACCTGCAGATTATTATTCCAGTCTCGGCCTACTTTGCAGCCCATACTTTCCATCAGGATATTCATAATTTTAATGTCGGCAAGGTCCGGCACATTTACGATTGTAGATGTGCCGGGGGCAAGGATTGTGCCGGCAATTATCGGCAAAGCCGAGTTTTTAGAGCCGCTAATGTTGACTGTGCCTTCAAGCCGGCAAGGTCCGAAAATGCGAAATCTGTCCATAAAGCGAATTTCCTTGAAATAACTGTGATAATTTAATAGATAAGTCGGTTTGCTTCAACGGAAAGTTGTGTTTTTTTATGAATATATCAATATCCGATATTCTGACATCATTGATTATTGCCTCAGGACTGGCGATTTTTGTCTATTGGTTGCTGACAACCCGGCTGGGACGCGATTCGCTGGTAAATATCAGCCCCCGCAGAACGAATATGGCTGTTCAGACGCCTTTTGTTCTGATATTCCTGTGGTACGGTTTTCGGCTTTGTACCGATGCCGCAATGATGCATATAGCCGAGAAAAGCAACGCCGGGCAGATTGCATTTTATTCCGCTGCGGGACAGATGATTGTGAGTGTTATTTTTGCCTTTTTGACGCTGGTTTTTGCTGCGGGGGCATTTGCCGGCAGACTTAAAGGCTTTGGTCTGAATCCAAAACGGGCGGTCCGGGATATTTTGCCGGCTGTGGCGGGTCTGCTTGCCGTCTGGCCGATAGTTTTCGGTGCATTTATGCTGGTGAAAATTGCAGGCACGACGATTTACGGCAGCGATTTTGAGATTGAAAGCCATGAAAATCCTAAAATGCTCGGTGAATACACGTCGCTGCATATAAGGCTTACGATTGTTTTATCAAGCGTATTAGTCGCTCCGGTTTTTGAGGAAATATTATTTCGGGGGACTTTGCAGTCTATGATACGCAGTCTGAACATTGGGCCATGGACTTCAATAACGATTACATCCGTGCTTTTTGCAATACTGCACCCCGTGCAGCACTGGGCGGCAATAATTCCGCTATCGATGGCTTTGGGATACGCTTATGAAAAAAGCGGTTCGCTTTGGCGGTCAATCTTTATGCATATTATGTTTAACGGCACGAGCGTAGCGTTTACCTTGCTGGCGATGTAAGTTTTGTCGGACGTTCCTGAAAAGCAGTATATTTTTATGCTAACGGTTGATTAAGTTGCATATATAATCATTTAATGCATACGAAACAAAAAATTCAGTCTCTGCTGGCCGGTTACGGAGTCGGACCGAACAAAAGACTCGGTCAGCATTTCCTTATGGATCTTAATCTTATGAGACTTGTTGTTGAATCCGCTCAGTTAAGCGCAGACGATATTGTACTGGAAGTCGGCTGCGGCACAGGCTCTATGACCGAGGCTCTTGCCCAGGCAGCCGGGGCGGTTATAGCCGTTGAATATGACAGGACACTTGCGCAAATCGCAACTGAAGAATTGAAAAATTTTTCCAATATTACGCTTATAAACGACGATATTCTGCAGAATAAACATCATATCAATCAAAACGTAATCGATGCCGCCGTTGCCGCAGCGAAGCAAAAATTCATGGGACGGTTTATGCTTGTGGCGAATCTGCCGTACAGTATTTCGTCTGCGCTGATGATGAACCTGATACAGGGGCCGCTTATTGCGGACGCAATGACGGTAACGGTGCAGCAGGAAGTGGCTGTGCGAATGGCCGCAGAAGCCGGCGATGACGATTACGGCATTTTAAGCATATTTATGGCAGCCTGCGGCGAGGTTCGGATTTTGAGAAAACTTAATCGGAAGGTCTTCTGGCCGGCTCCGCAGGTGGACTCGGCAATTGTACGTTTTGACCGCAGAAGCGATAAGGTCCGGCAGATTAAGGATATGAAACTTTTCCGTCAGGTCGTAGATTCATTGATGAGCCACAGACGCAAAATGATTAAAGGGTGCATAAGGTTTGCGGCTGAACCGCTGTCAAAAATCGACAACTGGCCGAAAATTTTTGACAAAGCACAAATCGACTCCGCATTACGGCCTGAACAGCTCACTGCCCCGCAATATATTATGTTAGCAAATATTATAAGCGAAGCTCTGCACTGAGAGACCATCCTTAGTCTCCCAATGCAGGCTTCATGTCCATAAAAAAATTCCGCGGCACGGCGCAGAATCTTCTTGTCCTGACAACTTTAAAATACGGCAGACAAAGGCAGACGAGCCTCGCACGTCGGCTTTGATAGGGTCGGCATCCATGTCAGCTACCCGAAATACTGCCTGGGCAGTCGTCATTTATATGCTCCCTGTAAAGCCGCGGATGAAACGAAAGACGTCCCTGAAAAATCGAGTCTTCCGCAGTGGGTGAATTACTAACGTTTTTCTACAAACCTCATGTCCGGTCTCCGCAACCGAACGACGTCACTATAACAGATGTTCGTCGATTTGTCCAGCAAAAAACCGCATTTTATGGGACGCAATATTTTTTTCTATAACACCAGTTGCTTCAAACGGTTAGAGCTATTCGGATAGGCGCTTAGTGTTATCTTCCTCGTTTTCGTCTGTTTTTGGTCTTTTTTGGCTTATGTGCTTTTACTGCGCGGACGGTTTTCTGTTTTCCCAGCGGCTCGGCAGGTCCCAGCGAAAGCCGCCTGGCCGGCAGGGATACTGCCGATATTATTGTTGGAATTTCATCGCCGAGTCTAATCTGCAATCCGCTGCATCTGCCGATGATGCTTTGTGTCTTTTCGTCAAATTTCCATTGGTCCGGCCCGAGGTCTTCAAGTCTTATAAGTCCCTCGACTCCGAATTTTTTGCACCGCATAAATACTCCGAAATTTGCCGGCCCGGATACTACAGTATCCAGACGCTCGCCGATATGTTTACTGAGCATCTGGAGTATCAATACCAGTTTTAATTCTTCCTCGGCTTCTTCCGCCCGCTGCTCGGTGAAGGTAATATGTTTGCCGATTTCCAGAAGCTGCTGCTGGTCGATTATCTCTTTTGAATCCGTACGGCCGAGTTTGCCTCGCAGATAACAATCGAGCAGTCTGTGCAGCATCAGGTCGGCGTACCGTCGAATCGGGGAAGTGAAATGCGAATAATGCCGGCTGGCAAGGGCGTAATGTTCTATATCAAGCGGCGAATATTCGGCCCGCTGCAGACTTTTAAGCACATAAATATTTATTGCGTATTCCGAAGGACTGCCTCTTACGTTTGCAAGAAGCGATTGAATCGCATAACGGTCCGGGATTTTCGGCGCCGAAATGCCCGCGGCATTCACAATCTGCGAAAGCTGTTTCATTGCGAACTGGTCCGGCTCAGGGTGTATTCTGCGAATAAAAGGCGCTTTCATTTTATCCATCAGGCTCGCCACCGCCTCGTTTGCCTCGACCATAAACATTTCAATTATCGTGTGCGGATAACTCGTATCGGCCGGCCGTGCGTCAACAACCTGTCCTTCATCGTCGAATATCAATTCGGTTTCCGGCAGATCCAAATGCAGCATTCCCGCCTTATTACGCCGCTGCTCGATAATTTTAGCAAGTTTCTCCATATCCTTTAGAAGTTTTACGATTTCGCGTGCGATGCCTTCGGTTTGTCCGTTGATAATTCTGTCGGCCTGAAGATAAGTAAGTCTTGCGGTCGATTTGATAAGGCTGTTGGCATAAGACCTGCCGAGAACATTACCTCCCCGGTCATAGGTGATATAAACACTTTTTACGAATCGGCTCTGCTGCGGCTGAAGCGAACATATTCCGTTGCTCAAAACTTCCGGCAGCATAGGCAGCACTTTGCCGGGCAGATAGACGCTGTTGCCGCGATTTTTCGCCTCAATATCCAGCGGTGAATCCATCGGCACAAAACAACTCACATCTGCAATATGCACACCAAGTATGTAATTGCCTTTTTCGTCGTATTCGAGGCTGATTGCATCATCGAAATCCTTTGCATCATCAGGGTCGATGGTTATAACGGTCTTATTGGTAATGTCGCGGCGTCCTGCAGACATTGCCGGGTCGAAATCTTTTGCAGTTTGTGATGCCTGATTTAAGACCACATCGCTGAATTCCGCCGGCAGATTGTGCTGTTTTATAATGGACTGTATCTCGGCATCATATACTCCGCTTTTGCCGAACACTTCGAGTATAACCCCAGTGGCAGGACTGCCGGCTGCGGGGTAAGTGAGAATTTCCACCAGCGCCTTATCGTTTATTCCTGCGTTTTTGGCTGATGCATCGCCGATATATATCGGCTCGCTGAAGCCTTTGCCGTCGGGAATGACGAACCATCGGCCGGACTGTTTGGCTACTGTGCCGACAAAACGGTTTTTGGCCCTGTCGAGAATTTCAATAATTTCGCCGGAATATCGCTGCCGGCCGTCTTGCCGTCCCCGTCTTTGAACACGAGCCGAGACGGTATCGCCGGTCATTGCTCCGTTTTCGCTGCCTGGAGGTATGAATAAATCGCCGTGTGCATTAGCCTCAAGCGGTACGACGAAACCGAAACCTCTCGGATTTGCACGATAAGTGCCGATTATTCTGCCGCTTATTGCCGGCAGCGTAACCGCCGAGCCTGAACCGATTACCAGCCTTCCCTGCTGCCGCAGGTCCTCAAACGCCTGTTTGAATGCTTCATAATCGTTTTTGCCTATGCCGAGCGCAACTGCAAGCTGATGCAGTTTTACCGGCTTATAATCGCGTCCGCTTATGGTATTGAGAATACGCTTTTTGAATTTTTCCGGCATTTATAATTCTACAGCACAGTTAATATTACAGCGCGAATAAACTTTGAAAAGCACAACTAAATAAATCCGAAACTCGAAATCCGAAATTCGAAACAAACTCGAATATTCAAAATTAAAATGTTAAAAACAAAAACCTAAAACAATAAATGCTTTGTTTTGTTTATTCTAATTTTGAGTTGGGGTATAGGGTTTAGTTCTTTACTATCCCCTGGTTCTTTATTTTGAATTTTTTTGGATTTCGGATTTCGAGTTTCATATTTTGGTTGCGGCCTCTTGGCCGCACCAGACATATTCATGGTTCTTGGTTTCTGAATTTAAAAAGGCGTTTGCAAAATATCTCCGCAAACGCCATCGATACGGTTCCAACGCCTTATTTTGTATTGGCTTTAACGAAGCTGTTGAGTTTTTTTGCCAGTCGCGATTTGGTTCTGGCCGCCGTTTTTTTGTGCATAGCGCTTGTAGCGGAAACCTTGTCGAGTTTTTTTACGGTAAGCCTGTACTGTTCTTTGGCTTTTTCTACATCGCTGCCGCTGAGCGTTTCAAGAAATTTTTTGACCTGCGTTTTGACCATGCTTGTGCGCGCGCGATTGGCCGCCTGTTTTTTGGCGTTCTGTCTTACTCTTTTTTTGGCCGATAACGAATGTGCCATATTTACTCCAATAAATTGTTATATTTTACAGTTTTTTAACTGAGAGGTTTTTTTGCTGCTGTTTTGCCGCCAGCCACACATACAAATGATACAGGGCGTTTACGAATCTGTACTCGCCTTTGGTTTCCATTGCTTCCATAATGCCAAGTTTCCTGGCACGGCTTAAAAAGTTGTCAAGATTTTTCTTTTCTTCGTTACTGCCTTTTTTAAGCAAATCCTGCCGATTAAATGAAGTTCCTATTGGCAGCTGTTCGCCCATTCGCCACAGCATTGAACCGTATATTTTGCTCTTCAGGACTTTTGCCACGTTTGGGTCAACATATTTTCTGCCGACATTTTTGGCGGCTTCCATAATGCCGGCTTTTGCATCAGAATCATCTATTATGCCGTCCGAATCCTGCCAGAAAACAGCGTCTCCAATTTCATGCATCAACATAGGCAGGCCGCCGGAAAATTTAACCATATTTGTCATGGCGCAGTCCGTTACTTCAATGCGACTTTTGGCAAACATATCCCTGAAAAACAAAGCTGTCTCGCTGCCGTTCATAGCCTTCAATTCCACAACATCCAGTATTCGCCCTATTGACGGCTGGTTTTCCATTAGTTTTGTTCTTCTTTCCGGCAGACCGACAAATACAAGCAATAAAGGCAGTTTCTTCCTCGATGTCGCCAGCTCATCGACAAAACTCTTGATAAAATTTGCAAAAGCGGTTTTTTCGGCAATGCCGTTTATGTCGTCTAATATCAGAATCAAACCCCGCCTGCCGGCATTTTTGGCAGCATTGTAAATATGCTCCAGAGTTGGAATAAAGTTATCAAGAATTCCGTGCAGTTTGGTTTTATCTGCCGTGAATTCAACTTCAATGCCCAGCAGCGTAACAGACTTGATATAATCCTTAAAAATATTTTTTAACCTGTCAAGTATCGTCGGCTCATTACATTGTGACAGCATTCGCTGAAACAATACTGCCATAAGTTCCTCAAGGCTTTCAACGCCTCCCAAATGACAGTGAACGCCGAGCATATTGTGATTTTTTTCGCCTATAAAGCGTAAAAAAGATGCAAGTGAACTTTTCCCGATGCCGCGCTGGCCGGTTATAAAAATATTTTCATTTCTGCCGGAGCCTGTCTGCTGAATGGCGCGCTCGAGCCGCTTAATTTCATCAGCTCTTGCAATGAAATATTCCGGCTGTACCGGTCTTCCCGGCGTGAACGGGCTTTCTTTTAATTCAGCTTCGGTCATAATTTCAATTTGTAATTGCTTATTGTTTGCAGCCTCTTAATTTATCCACTCTTTGCCGCACATCCCTGAACGTATAATCTATCTGCGCCAGTTTGCGGTAAAGTTCCAGCGCCTCGGCATTATGGCCGTTATGCTCATAAGTCCTGGCCAGATTGTACCGTAGTTCCTTTGCAATTCCATCGTCCTGTATCGCATAAGAATCAATGGCCTGTCTGAAAACGTCTATTGCGTCGGCAAACCACTGCTTCATAAAAAAACAAAGACCCAGCTTGTTCATTGCCAAAAATCTGTGCCTGGGATCCTTGCGGGCTTCCTGCATAAGCGGTATCGCATCGTCATATCTTCCCGCCGCCATCAGCCGTACACCGTATTCATATTTCATACCGAAGTCTGTCGGATAATTATCGCTGCAAAGCCGAAAATGCTCCAGCTCAACCGCGAGCAGTTCTCTGCGGGCGGTTTCGAGACTGTCTTTCAGCTTCATATTGCCGCTGTCGCCTTCGGCGGCAAGCCTGATATTCGTTATCCTGCGCTTAACCTGCTTTATTCTTGTTTCGCCGGCTTTGCGATTAAAACTAAAATCCCCTGTCTGTGCATATTTTTCCTCGAGCAGTTCTATTGCTTTGCGGTACGATTCGTCATTGCCCATATCCGCCAGGGCATCGGCGTATCCGAATATCACGCCGGGATTATCCGGCGACTGCTCATATTTCTTTTCGGCATCGTGCAGATTGGCAAGACGAACATCTTCAGTTTTTATCGATTTTGTCTGCGAATGCAGCTTATTCTGTTCGTCTCTGTCCTTCATCGAATCGCGGAAATCGCCCGCCGAGCCGTAATTGCCTTTTTGCATCGTCATCGAAGCAGAAAAGTTTTTCAGGTCGTCTTCCAGCATCAAATCACGCGGTTTAAGCTGCAATGCATACTGACAGGCTGCTACCGCCTTGTCGAAAGCCTCGAGTTTGCCGTAGCAATCCTTCAGCAGGATATAATACCGCAAAGCCGGCTTTTTTGAGTTGCGGTTTGCCTCAAAGAGGTTATCCGCCACCCAAAGAGCGGTTTTTTTGCACCCCGCATCCACAGCTGCTTTGAGCATATCCGCCATCATTGCCGGACAGGTCGGGTCTTTTGCCCACAGATACTCGGCATTAAGCATCGTATCCACGGCTGTTTTTCCCTGCTGGTGGCGAAGCTTCTCAACCATAGAGGGTTTTTTGCCGCCTTTGGCCTGTCTGGCAATGGCGTGTTTCATCAGGGCTTTATGACCTTCTTCGAGGGCATCTGGAGCCATTTTCAGACCCTCGATATACATATCGATTGCGTAGTCAAAGTTGCCTGTTAAAGCCACTTCATCTGCACGGTCAAAAAATGCCTTTGCCTTGGCCAGGTCAGCGTCTTTTGTTTCCATTGCCATTATCAGCGCATACTCCCTCTATGTGCCTTAAACGCAACATTTTATATTTATCCCCCCGGACGTGTCAATAACATTGTTAAAGCCTGTTCGAACAGACTCTAAACCCGCATTTCTCACAAGATACAAGATGCTGGTTGACGCAGCCGCGAACGTTAGTGAGCGGTCAAAAAAAGGCGTTCTTTTTTTACAGAACGCCTTTTTCATTTGTAGCCCTGTACTTTGCCGCTGGTGTATTTTTCGCAGGCTGATTCAAGGTCAATGTCGTTTATATTGGCCAATGTGCAAAGCCATGCAAACACATCTGCAAATTCTTCTGAAATTTCTTTTTTATCTTTGCTCTGCGCCAATGCCGTTGCCAGTTCACCGACTTCCTCTATGAACCACATAAAAGTTGCGGGTGTGCCGCGCTGACGATCCCGTGTGGCGTAGCGTTGCTCTATCAGGCGTTGAAAATCCTTTATCTGCATTGACGATTAACGTGTGAACGTATCGCCCAGCATTGCTGCCTTGAATATCTCGCGGACTTTTTCGGTAGCCGCCTGGCAAATACTTTCCATCTTTATGCTGAACGGTGCGTTGTTCGTCTGCTCGGCAAGCTGCAAATGGCTGAACATCGGGCCGTCTACCGCTTCGATAATTTCAAGCAGATTGATATCGTCCGCTGAACGGGCAAGGAAAAATCCGCCTCGCGGTCCTCTTTTGCTCCGCAACACATTGGCCCTGACCAGCTGTTGCAGAATCTTGAGCAGATATTCCAGCGGAATGTTATATTCCTTGGAAATTCGAGATGCCAGAACCGCACCTTCTTTGTAATGCTGGGCTATATAGCCCACCGCAACCAATGCGTAACCTGTTGACCTGCTGATTTTCATTCTTGACCTCCACGTCAAATTTTAAAAGGATTATTAAGATTTAACAGCAATTCGCACTTTCATAGTATTGCGCACAAAACATCAACATCATTTATCCTGCCGACTGGAAATTGCCGGAAGTACTCATACCGGCATATTTGGTATTTGTCAAGCTACTATATTACAAGACTCTGGAACATATAGTTATAATATGACATACACAGCCGAAAATTACAAGAATAAAAAATTAAAAAAATGCATTTTTTTACTTGAGATATATTATTGGATGATATTGAGTTTTTTTGTTGTTATAAAGCCGGCATTTATGTCGTCTTGTTGACTTGTGCGCAAATTTGTCATAACATATTGTCATTTAATAACTTGATTTTGTGGAGACAGTAAATGGACAAAATCAGCCCCAAAATTGTGGTCGAATACAAGGTCTTCGCAACAGTAGTTACATTGACTCAGGAGAAAATTCTTGAAGATATGGAAATTACCGCGATTGAGCATTCGATTATGCCGTTGATAAATGATGCCGATACCGTCAAAATGATTATAAATTTTTCCAATGTTAAATTTCTTTCCAGTGCTGTTTTAGGCCTGCTGATACGCATAAGCAAAAAAATATACGAAAAGCAGGGACAGTTGCGTTTATGCTGCATTGACCCGAAAATTTTGAATGTCTTTAAGATTACAAGGCTCGACAGGGTGTTTGAAATTTATGACACCCAGGACCAGGCTATTGCAAGTTTTAGTTGAATGAACGCAAATGTAAAACATATTGATTGTACCGGCGAACCGGCTGTTTTGTCCGAAATCTGTCAAAAAATACTCCTCGAGGCCAAATCCTGTGAGTTTGACGACGATATATTATTCGGACTGCACCTTGCCATTGAAGAGGCTTTTGTAAATGCCGTCAAACACGGCAATCACGGCGATGAAACTCAAAAAGTCTATATCGAATACAACGTAAGTCCGGAAAAAGTGGAAATTCAAATCTCCGACCAGGGAAAGGGTTTTTCCCCGGAAAAAGTCCCCGACCCACGTTGTGGAGATAATGTTTATAAGACCGGCGGCAGGGGTATCCTTCTAATGCGCGCATATATGGACCATGTTGAGTATAATAAGACCGGAAATTCGGTTTTTATGGTTAAATATCGTGAAAATACTTCAGATAGAATGAAAAAACGCCAATAATATATGTAAACGGTGAAAAACTATTTTTACGTTTACTTTTAAGGTTAAAATATGTTCAAAAAGTTGGTAATTTTGCTTGTGTTGGTTTATCTGCCGGCAATGCTGATAATGATGACAGGCTGTGAGGAAGAACAGGCTCCCAAAGTTACATTTGAGAGAAAAGACAGCTATATTTCGACCCCTCCGAAAAGAATAACATATAAGTCCCCGATTACATATTCTTCTCCAAAACCGCTGAAAAGTTCTCCGATGGACAGATTTGGTGTACCTGCCGACTGGATACCTCCTCATGGGATCGAGCGTAAATGGACGGCCATTGTACTGCACCATTCCGCCTCGCTCACAGGCTCGGCAAGTGTATTTGATGATTTCCATCGCAACCAATACGGCTGGGAAGGCGTAGGCTATGATTTCGTCATAGGAAACGGCCACGGCAGCGGCGACGGAGAGGTGGAAGTTACTTTCCGCTGGACACGCCAGAAAACAGGCGCTCACTGCAAAACATCGCGAAATAACTGGGCCAACGAAAAAGCTGTCGGTATTTGCCTTGTCGGCAATTTTAACAATACAAGACCGACGCCGGCACAAATGGCTGCAGCAGTGAAACTCGTGAAGTATATTCAAAACAGATATAATATTCCTAACTCGCGCGTATATGGCCATAATACAACACCTTTTGCAGTTACCAAAACAGACTGTCCGGGCAAATTATTCCCGATGTCCCGGCTAAAAGGTATGTTATAGGTTGAAGGGAGGATTTATGGAATACATAGAACAAATATCAAAACAAACAGAAAGTTCAACCGACAGGTTTGCCAGGGAACTCTTCGATTGTTTTCCCCAGGATGGACCGATAGTGGCTCTGATTGACGGGGACGGTTCGTGCCAGGCCAGCGACAGTGAAACTTTTATAAAGGTTTTTCCAACATCGCAGCAGCTTAATCAGCTTTGCAGCAGGATTCAGGACGGCAATGAGCCGCTGGTGACTCAAATAGATTCTTACGGCGTAATTGCCGGGGCAATAAAAGCAGCAGGAACGGATATTTTCGGATATTTAATCGTTATACTGCCGGACAGTTCGCCTGAAATGACGCTGGCAAGCATTGAGCTGGTTGAAACAATACTGAATCAGGCCTGTCTGCTGGCACAATATACCTTTCAGACCGCAGCCGGCGATGAAAGTATGGCTGAAGATTTTGCTATATCCGTTGCATAGTATTTGGTGTTTTTCAGGTATGTTTACAAGCTAAGGGGGATTTGATATAATCCTGACTTCTTTTTACGCTTTGAGATAGCGGAGTTTTTATGAGTTGGGATTTATATTTAAGCATTGTTGTGCCTGTTTATAACGAGCAGGAATGTCTCCAGGGCATACACGAGGAAATCTGCCGGTCGCTCGATGGAAAATACACCTTTGAAATAATTTTCGTTGATGACGGCAGTACCGACGGCAGTTTTGCCGTGCTGGAGAAAATTTATCAGGCCGACCGTCGGGTACGGGTGATAAGTTTTCGCCGCAATTTCGGTCAGACGGCGGCGATGAGTGCAGGCTTCGACTATGCCCGCGGCCAGGTGATAGTTCCGCTCGACGCCGACGGCCAAAACGACCCCGCAGACATACCGCGTCTGATAGAAAAATTAAACGAAGGCTATGATATTGTCGGCGGCTGGCGAAAAAACCGCAAAGATAAAACCATCACAAGAAAAATTCCGTCAAAGATAGCGAACATTATTATTGCCAAATTAACCGGCGTACACCTGCACGATTACGGCTGTTCACTCAAAGCTTATCGGCACGAAATATTTGAAAATGTCCGCCTGTACGGCGAGATGCACCGGTTTATCCCTGCGGTCGCAAACTGGATTGGCGCCAAGACCACTGAAATTGTCGTCAATCACCGCCCACGAATGGCAGGCAAAGCCAAATACGGGCTTGAACGCACATTGAAGGTTATCCTCGATTTAATCACCGTAAAATTTCTCGGTTCGTATTCGACAAAGCCGATTTACGTATTTGGGGGACTTGGAATTTTCAGTTTTATCGCCTCGGTTTTAAACGGCCTTGCCGTACTTTATTTTAAGTTTCTGCATCCCAGGCCTATAGCTATGAATCGCAATCCTCTTTTGATATTGACGGCAATTCTTCTGCTTGCCACGATTCAGTTTGTATTGATGGGGCTGCTTGCCGAGCTTATCGTTCGCACTTATCACGAATCTCAGGACAGACCTATATACACCGTCAGAACTTTTCTGCAGCGGGATGAAAAATGAGCCGTAATCGCAAGGAAAATCCTGTTGCTTCCAAAACCAATACTCCTGAAAAATCTGCCGATTCCAAAAAGCGTACGGCAATAAAATGGTTCATATTCAGCCTGCTCATTGCGGCGATTCCCTTTTCGATGGGCAAATACATTGAGTTCAGCACGCTTGACCCGTTTGACGGCGGCTGCAATGTATATTCGGCAAAGCGCGTGCTGGATGGCGCTGTCATCGGCGTTGACGAACTGCCAAGTGCGCAGCTCGGCACGCTGCTTGTCAATATGCTCGGCGTTGCGGTGTTCGGTTATAACGAATACGGCCCTGAAATAATACAGCTTATATTGCAGGCCGGGGCTTTGATAGCGATGCTGCTTACAATGAAAAAACTTTTCGGGCAGGCGGCAGCGACGCTGGGAGTCATTATCGCATCGACTTTTCTTTGCTCGCCGGCAATAGCCAAATTCGGCAATGTAAAAGAACAGTTTATGATTGCCTTTATGATTTTAGGAGTTTGCTGTTTTGTTCGGAGGCAGCTCGGCAGGGCGTGGTGGTGGTCTTTGGCGGCGGGAGCGTTTCTTGCGTGGGCTCCTATTTTTAAGCAAACCGGAATGTCGGCTATTGGCGCTGTGGGGCTTTTTGTCATAGTTCAGCCTTTTTTGAAGAATCGCACATTCAGGCAAACCGTTTCCGATATTGGGCTTTTGTTCGGCGGGGCGGTTTTGTCGATTGCGCCAATTTATATCTGGCTTATCATTTGGCATAAAGGCAACGGGCTGCCGTATATGTGGCTGTGGCAGATGCTGGGTGTTATAAAACCTGCCGCCGCAGCCGAAGGCAGCGATTATGTCGGCGGTGCAAGAAAGATGATTTCATTCGTCGAGGTATCGGCGAGGATAATGCGGTATTATCTGCTTTTGATACTGCCGATTACTATGGCGATTGTTTCGATACTTGTGCGGCTGTGGCGGGCCGGCCGGGAAATGATTAAGGCAAAGAATTTTCAGAAAAATGATTTTGACAGATTTGTTTTGCTGTTTGCGGTGTGGTGGATTCTCGATATGGCGTTTGTGTGGGTAAGTCCGCGAAGTTTCGAGCAGTATTATCTTCCGCTGAACGCCTCGGCGGCGATGCTTGGCGGATATGCCGCGGCGATTTATCTGCGCAAATATAAGCAGGCCGTTTTTAAGGGACGGTGGTTTGCCGTCGGAATTTTTAGTGTTATAGCAATGATTGCAATGTCGTGGCATATTTTTGCAGGGGTTAATTACAGCCCACATTCCGGCACAAGATATCCCAGGCCGCAGAGAGGTTATTTTACCCGATTACAGGAAATTTCCGAACAAAAGCGGGCGTCTGCCGTTTCGCCGTGGGAGGAATTATCCGATTTTATTCGGCGCAACAGCGAACCGAAAGACAGAATTTATGTCTGGGGCTGGTATCCGGGGATTTATGTTAAATCGCAGCGTATCAGCTCGGCACGTATTGCGGTTACCAGTGAAATGCATGTGATGTCGCCGCAGGTTTTGAGCGAGTTTATAAAACAGATGCTCGATGATTTTGCAAAACACAGGCCGTTATATATAGTTGATTCGCGCAAAAGGGATTTTCCGTGGAACAGGCCGCCTCTTGAGTTATGGCCGGTTAGCCCCAAAGGCCTGCTGCCGAATCAGCCGGAGCTTGTTGCAGGCTATGAACAGCAGTATAAAAAAATGCTTTCCGATAAAATTGGCGAAGATGAAGCGGGGCGTTTTGATTCAATGAAACCGCTGCGTGATTATGTAATGAATAATTATGAGCCGGTAAGGGCGTTTGGCGAACAGATTCTGTTTAGATTAAAATCGGAAAATAATGAGTAGAAAACGATAAATGTTAAAAATACTGATGCTCAACTATGAATTTCCGCCGATTGGCGGGGGGGCGGGCAAGGCGCACCATGCGATCCTGCACGAATTTGCCAAAAGGCAGGATATGAAAATTGACGTACTTACTTCTGCGCCGCTGGAGCAGGGGGGCGTTGAAAAAATCGGCGGGGCGATAACCATTGAGAAAATCGGCATAAAAAAAAGAAACCTTCATTACTGGCGGCATTCTGAAATACTTGCCTGGATTTACAAGGCCTGCCGGCGATACAAACAAATGCTGGCATGCGGGAATTATGATTTGATTCACATTTTTTTCGGCGTGCCTACAGGACTTGTTTGCTGGCTGTGCGGAACAAAATCAATCCCTTACGTAATTTCGCTTCGCGGCTCGGACGTGCCGGGTAAAAGCAATCAGTTTCAACTTGAGCATTTGATACTTTCTGTGCCACTTAAATCAATCTGGAAAAAGGCGTCAGCTCTTGTGGCGTGCAGTGAAGGTCTCAAAGCCCGTGCGCTGGAATTTTATCCAGCCCTTAATATTGACGTGATAGGCAACGGCGTTGATAACGTGCGGTTCAGGCCTGCTGAAAATAAAACGGTTTCAGACTTATGGCGGCTTTTGACGGTCGGCAGGCTCACAAATACCAAACGAATTGATATTCTGATTGACGCGGCTGAAATCCTGAAGAAACAGGGACTGAACATAAGTCTTACAATCGCAGGCACAGGCAAACTTCAATCACAACTGCAAGATATAATCGGCAGCAGACAACTGCAATCTTATATTAATCTTACAGGCAGAATTGAATCTGACGTTATGCCGCAGCTTTATCGCAATCATGATATTTTTATTTCCGCCACAGTCGCCGAAGGCATGTCCAACGCAATGCTCGAAGCAATGGCAAGCGGTTTGCCGATAATAACAACCGAATGTGAAGGGCTTACGGAACTGCTTGAAGATAACGGCGTAATACTACGCCAGGCCTGTGCGGGAACTTTTGCCGAGGCCATAAAAGATATTTTGAGCAATTCCGAAAAATATCGTACAATGGCTTTGGCGGCTCGAAAACGTGCCGAGAGGTTTGCCTGGCCAGCGGTTGCGCAGCAGTATCTTGATTTGTATAACCGCCTCATTAAGGTTTAATTGCTGATGTGTGGAATAGCCGGTTTTAACTGGGTTGACAAAAATCTTGCCGAAACGATGGCGCAGCAGCTTGCCCATCGCGGCCCGGATGACTGCGGCGTATGGTGTGATGAAAATGTTTCGCTTTCTCATCGGCGGCTGACCGTCCTTGACCTTTCTGAAAAAGGCCGCCAGCCGATGGCTTATGGAAATTTGCACATCGTATTTAACGGTGAAATATATAATTTTCAGGATTTGCGCAGCGAATTTGAAAAGACCGGAGATACATTTCGCACCGGCACCGACACCGAAGTGATTCTGCATGCCTACCAAAAAAAACAAGCCGAGTGTGTGAATGATTTTAACGGTATGTGGGCGTTTTGTATTTACGACGCGGATAAAAGACGGCTGTTTCTGTCGCGCGACAGATTTGGCAAAAAACCGCTTTACTATTATTATGACGGCAAACGCTTCATATTTTCATCGGAGCTAAAAGCTATTCGTCTGGCCGATATAAATCTGGAGATTGACGCAGAGGGGCTGAATCAATATTTTTATCAGAAATACATACCCGGAGAATATGCGATATATAAAAATATTCGTAAATTGCCGCCGGGCTGCAATCTGATATTTGACATTTCATCACACCAAATTCAAATAGGGCGTTATTATTTTCTTGAAAACCAAATTCAGGCGCAGCGGGAAATTTCACTTGAACAAAGGCTAAATTCCATTGAGCCGCTGCTGTGTGATGCGGTGGAAAAAAGATTGATTGCCGATGTGCCTGTCGGGAGTTTTCTTTCCGGCGGAGTTGATTCGTCGCTTATTTCTGCCTTAATTGCAAAAAAACACAATAATTTCAAAACCTTTTCGATAGGCTTCAAAAGCGATAGTTTCGACGAATCGCCATACGCCCGGAAAGTTGCCGAACATATAGGCACAGACCACTATTGTCGGTATATGGAAATCGACGAAGAATTGATACGCAATGTAATCGGCAGGCTTGATGAGCCTTTCGGCGATTCGTCAATACTGCCGACATATCTGCTTTCAAAAATGACTCGCCAAACTGTTACGGTTGCGCTTTCGGGCGATGCCGGCGACGAAGTTTTCGGCGGATACGATAGCTATCTGGCGTATAAATACGCTAAATTCGTGCCGGCCTGTTGCGTTAAATCTCTGGCGAAATTAACCGGCGGATTAAAACCATCCGACAGCAAACTAAGCTGGTCATTTAAAATTGGCAAGTTTTTTAACGACTTCGATGCAAATATTGAATGGCGGCATCTGAACTGGATGAGTACATTCAACGACGAATCTCGCGGTTTGCTGCTGGGTGATGCTTTTATTCCTGCTGACAGGCTGTTTTCGTGCGGCAGCGGCAGGAATTTGTTGACCCTGCAGTTAAACGATATTCATAACTATCTCGCAGAGGATATTCTTAAAAAAGTTGACACGGCTTCAATGATGAATTCGCTCGAAGTGCGGACGCCGTTTCTGGATTATCGTCTTGTACCGCTCGTGCTGAGCCTGCCTGAAAATTATCTGATAAGGGGCTTTACAGGCAAATGGCTGCTTAAAAAAATCGCTGCAAAATTCCTTACCGCTGAAATTGTCGACAGAAAAAAACGCGGCTTTACAGTGCCGATTTCGCAATGGCTGCGGCAAAGCGATTTTATGCGACAGGTTCTGGCCGGTCGGGAGTTTTATGAGCATAACCTGGTGAATTATAATTATGTGCGGCTGCTGCTTGACGGGCATCTGGCAAGAAAACAGGACAACGCCCGCAAATTATGGCTGGTGTTTGTGCTGAACTGGTGGCGATATGCAAACAGCAGATAAGAAAAATATAGCTTTCAATTTCGGCCAAAATTGGCAGGCATTTTCGGATAAATCGCTAAACCGGCAAAAGCTCGACAGTGCAATCGACTCGCTTCGGGAGCTAATCGGCGAAGATAAAATAAAAGGCGGCAATTTTATCGATATCGGCTGCGGCAGCGGAATATTTGCGATAGCCGCGTCGCTGCTTGGCGCTGCCAGAGTCGTCGGAATCGACATTTCACGGCAAAGTATTGAAGCGTCGAAGGATAATAAAAATATTTTCGCCCCGCAGGGCGATATCGAGTTTTTCCACAAATCAATATTTGACCAGGACGTCCTGCCGCTGGGCGGCTTTGATATTGTTTATTCCTGGGGCGTGCTGCACCATACCGGCTCGATGTACAAAGCCATTGATACTTCCGCTCAACTCGCAAAGCCCGGCTCGCTGTTTGCGATTGCAATTTATAACGAACACTGGTCAAGCGGCGCTTGGAAAATTATCAAACACATTTATAATGCCGTACCGAAATTTGTGCAGTTGCTTATGATATGGTTTTTTTATGTTATTATGGCTGCCGCCAAGTTCGCCGTTACGGGGAAAAATCCCTTCAAAAAGAAAAGAGGCATGAGTTTCTATTACGATGTAATTGACTGGCTCGGCGGATATCCTTATGAGTACGCCGGCAAAGAGCAGATTATTACTCACGTGGAAAAACTGGGATTTAAATGCGTAAAATTCACTGCTCCAGCCGTGCCGACCGGCTGCAATGAATTTGTGTTTGTGAAAATATGACGGACGATAAAAAAATATCAATTTGCTTTGTATCGCTGAAGGCCTATCCGCTGTTCAATCCGGATATTAAAAAAGTTTTCGGCGGAGCGGAGCTTGATTTATATCTTCTTGCCACAGAACTTGCCAAAGACCCGCAGTTCGACGTAAGTTTTGTACTCGGCGATTACGGCCAGAATGATATAGAAATGTGTGAGAACGTGAGGGTTCTAAAAAGTGCAAAAGTTGAAAAGAACCTGTTTCTTCAGGCTCATAAAATCTGGCAGGCGATGAAAATTGCTGACGCAAAGATTTACATGGGCGAGTCCTGTTCGCTCGGCACTGCCCTTGTGGCGTTATTTTGTGTATTAAACAAACGCTCTTTTGTATATCGTACGGCCAGTAGCATTGAGACTAATCATGAGTATTACCGCCAAAACATCATTCGCGGGATAGCCTTTTATTGGGCATTGCGCCGTGCATCGGTGATTATCGCACAAAATCAGAGCGACAAGGTAGGACTTGTGAAAAACGTTGGTGTTGATTCAGTGGTGATTAAAAACGCCGACAAAATTCCGGCACAGGTCAGCAAAGACCGTGATACGATTTTGTGGGTAGGCCGTTCGGCTCAGGTTAAGCGGCCGGAATTATTTATTCAACTTGCCCGAGATTATCCAAATTACAAATTTACGATGATTTGTCAGCACACCACCGGAGATAAAACATACCCGCAGCTTGTCGATGCTGCGAAAGTGATAAAAAATCTTGAATTTATTGAGCGTGTACCATTTCAGGAAATCGAGAAGTGGTATATGCGGGCTTATTTACTGGTTAACACCTCGGATTTTGAAGGTTTTCCAAATACATTTGTGCAGGCCTGCAAGTGCGGCACGCCGATATTGTCGCTTAACGTTAATCCTGATGGTTTTTTAAGCGAACAAAATTGTGGCCTGTGTGCGGAAGGCAATTGGCAAATATTTGGACAAATGCTCGGTAATATACTCAAGCCTGAAAATTTTGAAAAGTTCAGTGCTGCTGCGTATAATTATGTACGTAGAAATCATAATATAGATAGGATTGTTCAGGAATATAAGAAGATTTTTTCAAATATCACTCAAGATTCTAAAAGATAACGTTAGTTTTATGGTGAAATTATGGATTATTGGGTAACATACCACGAACATTATCTTAATATGAATAAAAAATTAGATTCTAAATCATACGAAAAGACAAACATAACCGCAATTGAACGATTTTTACCTTCCGATAAAAATGCGAAACTGCTTGATGTTGGTTGTGGTGTGGGTCTGCTTGTCTATGGCCTTATGAAAAAAGGATATATGCAGGTGGAAGGGATTGATATTTCTAAAGCACAAATAGATTTTGCAATGGCAAATGCTCCTAAAAAAATGAAAATATATGCAGCCGATGCCCTGGAATTTCTACATAATAAATCTGGATTATATGATCAAATATATTTGATAGATGTTGTAGAGCATATCAAAAAGAAAAAACTTAAGGAATTCTTAAAACCTATTACGCAATCGCTGAAACCCGGCGGTTCCATTGTAATACGTACTC
>DYLR01000118.1 GCA_020721975.1 Blastopirellula marina
TAACGGGCAGGACCTGCGCCGTGGAAGCTGGCTTCGACCAAGCCGAATTTTTCAGTCAGTCGTGCTTTGACAGGTTGTAAATCGAGATAAGCCGTGTTGCGTCCTGTGTCGCCTATGGGCATGGTTTCGATGAGGCGCAGGGTAAACCCCTGTTCTATGCAGAACACCACCATGTCGTCGATTTCGTCATCGTTCGTGCCTTTCATTGCCACCATGTTGATTTTAATGGGGGCAAAGCCCGCTTGTTTGGCATGCGCCAGGCCGTTCAAAATATCAGGTAAGGCATCGCGTCCAGTGATCGCTTTGATGCGTTCTGGCTTGAGCGAATCCAGGCTGACATTGATACGACTGACACCTGCGGCTTTGAGGGCAGAGGCGTGTTTGTCGAGCTGGGTGGCATTGGTCGAGAGTGATAAATCGTTAATGTTAGGCAAGGCGGTAATGCGTGCCGCGAGTTCGGGCAGGTGGCGGCGCAACAGCGGTTCACCGCCTGTCATTCGCACGCGTTGCAAGCCCAATCGTGCGAATGCGCCCAGCAGTCGTTCGATTTCGTCAAACGTGAGCCAGTCTGCGGGTTCTTCAAATCCCTTAAAATCTTCAGGCATGCAATAACTGCAACGCAGGTCACAGCGGTCGGTGACGGAGAGGCGCAGGTACTCAATGCGGCGACCAAATGGGTCAGATAGGACAGGGATGGTCATGGCGAATGGACTAGCGTTAGATATTTGAGAATATAACCTATTTCGCTGCTTTATAAAAGACTGGCGTGCGTATCCGACTTTTTGCGAGGGCGTGAATATGCTAGTATCGCTAGGTTTGATGGGTTGATGGGATGCGATGAAAATAGTGGGGTTTGCAGGTTGGAGCGGGAGCGGTAAAACCACGCTAATCGTGCAGTTGATAGGATTGATGACTGCTGATGGCTTGCGGGTGGCGACGATTAAGCATACGCATCATGATTTTGACCTCGATCAGGTTGGCAAGGACAGCTGGCGGCACAGGGACGCGGGCGCGGGTGAGGTGCTGCTGGCATCGAATCAACGCTGGGCGTTGTTGCATGAGTTGCGAGACGAGTCAGTGCCCAGTCTGGATGATTTGCTCGCCAAGCTCAGTCCGTGTGATGTGGTGCTCATAGAGGGCTGTAAATTTGCCGACGTGCCCAAGCTGGAAATTTACCGTGCGGCTTTGGACAAACCTGGTTTGTATCAGGACGACAATGCGATAATGGCGGTGGTGACGGACAGCGTCGTGGTGACTGATTTGCCACGCTTGGATTTGAACCAACCCGCCTTGGTGTATGCCTATTTGAAAGCTAATTTGTTATGACGCATTATATCGGCTTGATTCCCGCCGCAGGCACGGGCTCGCGCATGGGGGTGGATTTACCCAAGCAGTATCTGGATATTGCTGGGCATCCCATGATTTATTACGCAGTGCGGGCGATGGTGGCATCGTCCTTAATTGATAAAGTGTATGTGGTACTGGCGGCGGATGATGGCTGGTGGCATGGTTATGACTGGCATGAATTTGGCGACACATTGCAGGTGCTGCGCTGTGGTGGCGCGACGCGCGCTGAGAGCGTGGGTAATGGCTTGACAGCAATGGTGGCAGACGCGCAAGACTGGGTGCTGGTGCACGATGCGGCGCGTCCGTGCTTGACGGTTGAATTGATAGCCAAATTGATAACGGCGGTGAATGAAACTGAAACTGGCGGTTTGCTGGCGATACCTGTGGCGGATACGCTCAAGCGTGCGTCAGGTGTGCATGTGGCGCGCACTGAATCACGTGATGGTTTGTGGCAAGCGCAAACGCCGCAGATGTTTCGGCATGGCTTGTTGCGGCAGGCATTGAGTACAAACAGTGATTTTATGCCCACCGATGAGGCCAGCGCGATTGAGGCACTGGGGCATCACCCCTTGTTAGTCGCGGCGGATAGCAGTAATTTCAAAGTGACTTATCCGAATGATTTGCAGATGGCACGCTTGATACTGGAGCAAAAAAATGACTAATTTACGCATAGGGCATGGTTTCGATGTCCATGCTTTCGCACCCGAGCGCAAGCTGATTATTGGCGGGGTAGAGATTCCCTATCAACTCGGTCTGGCGGGGCATTCTGATGCTGACGTATTGCTGCATGCGATATGTGATGCGCTATTAGGCGCGGCAGGGCTGGGTGATATCGGGCGGCATTTTCCTGATACCGATGTGCGATTTAAGGGCATAGACAGCCGCCATTTACTACGCGAAGTGGCGAGTTTAATCGCGCAACGAGGTTATCAGCTGGCGAATCTGGACAGTACGATTATTGCCCAGGCACCGAAAATGGCAGCGCATATTGCCACCATGCAAGCCCATATTGCGGCGGATCTGGGGGTGGATGTGAGCGCGGTCAATGTCAAAGCGACGACGACAGAAAAGCTGGGCTTTACTGGGCGTGGTGAGGGCATTGCGGCCGAAGCAGTGTGTATTTTATATGCCCAATAATTTGCCGACGCGCAAAGCGACTTACATAGGCGGCTCCAAATATCGCCGCAATGCCTATGGTAGCAACCATCCCTTGTCTATTCCCCGCGTATCGCTGGCGACAGATTTGATCCTGGCATACGATGCAATGACGGCGACCGAATACAAACTGGCACGCAAAGCGGCAGATTACGAGCTGGAATGGTTTCATACGCCTGACTATGTGTCGGCGTTCAAACGGGCTGAAGCACTGGGGCGGGTGTCCAATGCGGTACGCCAGCGGCATCAGCTTGGCACGCTGGAAAACCCGTATTTTGAGCAGTTTTTTACCATCCCCGCGACAGCAACGGGCGCGTCAGTACAAGCCGCAGATGAAGTGATTAACGGTCGCATCGGCTTTAATCCTGCAGGTGGCATGCACCACGCGCGACCTGATGCGGCGCATGGTTTCTGTTATTTTAACGATACCGTACTAGGTATTATGCGGCTACGCCAACACGGCTGGCGCGTGCTTTATATCGACATCGACGCGCATCATGGTGACGGGGTGGAGGAGGCATTTCTTGACGATGCCGAGGTGTTTACGCTGTCATTGCATATGGATAATTATGCTTATCCATTCAAGGCGGGGCAGGTCACTGATACCGCGCGGGCGGGGCATACCAGCCTTAATGTGCCATTGCCGAAAGCCACCAATGACGCAGAATATCGTTTGGTGTTCGATGCCGTATGGCAACCTGTGCTGGATAAATTCCAGCCTGATGCTATCGTCTTGCAAGCAGGAACGGATATGATATTTGCCGACCCATTGGGCAAGCTGGGCATGACGACGCAAGGTTTTTTATCCATCGCGCAAACCGTGCTCAACACCAGCCCTGTTCACGCTGACGGCACACCGCGCTTGCTGGTGACGGGCGGCGGCGGGTATCACCCACTGGTGCTGGCACGGGCGTGGACGGGTTTGTGGGCACTGCTGTCAGGGCGTGAACTGCCTGCCGAACTGCCTGCCGCAGGCATAGCAGCATTGCATGCTGTGCCTTGGGATATGGACGAAGACGAGCCGCACTTCGCACAATTATTTACTTCGCGTCTGGATGCCGAATCCGACACTCACATACGTGCTGAAATACACGATTTAATTTCAGCTATTCAACAACATCCCTATTTGAAAACACCTTCGAAAACACCATGACCACACCACTGATACCTGGCCATTGCACAATGATGGCAACCAAACAATATGTCACCACTATCGGCAAAGACTGCGCTGCGGGGCATTATAGCGATTTTTTGAACGTGCATTTGCAGCTTTCATCTATCGGTATTGGCACTTTCCCTGGTGCGCCTGTTGATGAAGTTGACGCGCATTATGCCGAGATAGTCGCTGAGGCACTGACCCACGGCATTAACGTCATTGATACGGGCGCGCATTATCGTTATGGGCGTTCAGCCGCCGCTGTGGGTGAGGGTGTGCGCCGTGCGCTGGCAGCAGGGGTGACGCGCGAGCAGATGTTTCTGGTATCCAAGGGCGGATTTCTGAGCTTCCGTGATGGTCGTCCTGATGATTTGCAGGCGTGGTTTCAGACCGAAGTAGTGGCAAAAGGTCTGGGGCGAGTAGAAGATTTAACCCAGGCACATTGCATCAGCCCAGAGTACATCGGCTTTCAGCTCGAATTGTCACGGCAATTAATGGGCGTGGAAACGCTGGACGCTTTTTTAATCGACCAGCCCGAAGTGCATATCCCCGCCATTGGTAAAGATCAGCTCAATCGCAAGTTGGAAAAAGTATTCATGGTGCTGGAGCAGGCAGTAAAAGACAAAAAAATCCGCTATTACGGTATTTCCACGTTTAACGGTTTTCGGGCTGAAACGGATGATCCTGTGTTTCAGTCGATTACTTCCATGCAAGGTCACGCTGAAAAAGCGGCGCAGGCAATATGGAAAGACCCACAAGCCAAGCATCAATTCAAAGTGGTACAAATGCCGTTTAATCAGGTGATGCAAGAAGGCTTTACCCGTTTTAGCCAGACTACAGGGCAGGGCAACGTCGGCTCGACGATACAGGCTGCGCACCAGTTGGGCGTGTATTTGATGGCGAGTCATACCTTGTTCAAAGGGCACTTGGCAACGCAAGCAATGGATGCCGTGATGCAGTCGATGACCATGTTGCCGAATCATGCCCAGCAGGCAATCCAGTTTAATCGTTCGACTCCAGGTGTAGGCACGACATTAGTCGGCATCAGCACCCCTGCGCATTTGCAGGATGTGCTGGCTGTCGCGCATATCGCCCCTATGGAAAAAACCGCTTATTTGAAAATGTATCAGCGTACGGAATAGCAGGGTTATTGTTAAACATCATTAATTTTGGCGTATCGGCATGGTGAATAAAACTGACCGCGCTTATACTCACCTAGCGGGTTGAATTGATAATTCGCAACCACTTAAACCAGAGGAGCTAGAGATGAAAAAATTAAGTTTATTGATGGTGATGTTGTTTGCTTCAATCCAGTTTGCATTTGCTGCGGTGAATATTAATACTGCGACGCAAGTTGAGCTGGAGAGCTTGAAAGGCGTGGGTCCTGCTAAAGCAAAAATGATTATTGATGACCGCACTAAAAATGGTCCATTCAAAAGCGTTGATGATTTAGACCGTGTCAAAGGCTTCGGCATGAAGTCAGTTGAAAAGCTGCGTAGTGAGTTAAGTGTGAGCGGTGCAACCAGCG
>DYLR01000119.1 GCA_020721975.1 Blastopirellula marina
TATAGTCCATGTATAAAATGGTTCTATGGGGTGTTCGGGCGTCTGCTTCGATTGTAACTGATTGTAAAATAGGCCTTTACGGCAAGTAGTCGTATATTGTGGAATCGGTCGGGTTAATTTACGATGCTAAAAAAACGCAGGAAACTTGGTGAAATACTGTATAAGCGAGGTGTTGTCCCCAAGGAAAAACTCCTTGAGGCGATAAGAATCTCACACCAGAATCATCAAAAACTTGGTGAAACGCTTATACAGATGCAGGCATGTAATGAAGATGAAATCACCAAAGCCCTGGCCAAACAATACGGCCTTGAATATGTTGACCTTGACACAACTGCGATACCGGACAAATCTCTCAAACTCATACCCGACGACCTTGTTAAAAAATTCAGTGTTTTGCCGCTGGGGCAGGAAAACGGCAGACTGAAAATCATTATCCCCGACCCGCTGAATCTCGACATGCTCGATATGCTGCGATTCAGGCTCAACAAGGAGCTTGATTGTTATCTGGCCAGTCCCACCAAAATAAAAACGTATATCAACCGCACGATGGACGAAATAAAAGGCAGTATCGACGCTACTTCACAGGAGCTTGAAGCCGCAGGCCATACCATCGAGGCACAGGTGCGCAAAATTGAAGCTGCCGGCGAACAGGATGACGGCCCTGTAATCAAGCTGGTGAATCTGCTTATTGACGAGGCGGTTCACATGCGGGCCAGCGATATTCATATTGAACCGATGGCCGACCGTGTGCGCGTGCGATACCGTATTGACGGCGTATGTATCGAGCGCGACAGAATACCCAAGAATATGCAGGCTCCGCTGATGACGCGATTCAAAATTTTGTCGGGTATGGATATTACCGAAAAACGGCTGCCGCAGGACGGCCGTATCAAGCGCGAAATTGCCGGGCAGGATATTGACTTTCGCGTATCGGCGCTGCCGGGCTATCACGGCGAAAGTATGGTGCTTCGTATCTTAAGGCCGGATTCAATCAACATCGGCATTACGGCTCTTGGATTAGGCCAGGCTGATTATGAAAGATTTATGAAAATCATCAAACGTCCCAACGGCATATTTCTTGTTACAGGCCCTACCGGAAGCGGAAAAAGTACGACACTGTATTCTGCGCTTATAGAGTTGAACAAACCCGATAAAAAAATCATTACGGCGGAAGACCCTGTTGAATATAACGTGCCGGGAATTAACCAGTGCCAGGTTAATACCGATATCGGCCTTACCTTTGAAAAGATTTTGCGGTCAATGCTGCGACAGGCGCCGAACATTATTCTTGTGGGTGAAATCCGGGATGCCGTTGTTGCCGACATTGCGATTCAGGCTGCACTTACAGGACATTTGGTGTTCAGCACACTTCATACAAATGATGCTCCAAGCGCAATTACCCGTCTTGTCGATATGGGCGTAAAACCGTTCCTTGTGGCCAGCTCCATTCAGGCTGTAATGGCTCAGCGACTTGTCCGTGTGATTTGCAGTGCGTGCAAGGTGGTGGATACGCATCCTGATCCGCATTATCTGCGGCTGCTGGACATCAAGCCGGATGAACTGCGGCATCACCCGGTATATAAAGGCGCCGGCTGCCCAAAATGTTCCAACACAGGCTACAAGGGCAGACGGGGTGTATTTGAAATTATGGAAATGAATAACGAAATACGCGAACTGGCGTTTTCCCGCGCTCCGGCTTCCGATATCAGAAAAGCTGCAAAGGCAAGCGGGATGAAAACCCTGCTAATGGACGGAAAAGAAAAAATATTCTCCGGCCTGACAACGCTCGAGGAAGTTGCCGAGGTATCTCAGACCGAAGGTTTGGTTTTGGAATAATTACTACCGGAATAATTGAGGTAAAATAATGGCTGGTGGCGTACACATAGACCGATTACTTGAGGCTTGTATCAAAATGGGCGGCTCGGATGTTCATCTTGTGGTGGGCAGACCTCCGATTTTGCGCCTTCACGGACGACTGCGTGCCCTTGAGACCAAGGTACTTACGCCGGACGATACGGTAGCGCTAATGAAAAGTGTAACACCCGAGAAAAATCAGCAGGAACTTCAGGAAGTTGGCACAACCGACTTTGGTTTTGCTTTCGGTGACGCAGGACGCTTCAGAACGGCAATTTTGAGACAAAAAGGGGTAATCAGTCTTGTATTACGGCTTATCCCTTCCAAATTATTGAGTTTTGACGAGATAGGTTTACCCAAAATTTGTGCGGCCCTGTGTCGTCGACCAAGGGGTCTTTTTTTGGTTACAGGCCCTACGGGTTCCGGAAAAACAACGACCCTGGCGAGTATGATAAACTTTATTAACGAGAATCTCGACCGGCATATTATTACAATTGAAGAACCAATTGAGTATTATCATACCCATAAAAAGAGTATTATCAACCAGCGTGAGGTCGGTACAGACGTGCCGTCATTTGCCGAGGCACTTCGCCGTTCGTTGCGGCAGGACCCTGACGTGATTCTTGTTGGCGAAATGCGAGACCTTGAGACAATGGAGGCCGCAATTCGGGCTGCTGAAACAGGACACCTGGTATTTGCAACACTTCACACAACCGGTTGTCAGGGAACTATTAACCGTATTGTTGATGCCTTTCCAGTAAGCCAGCAGGAGCAAATTCGCGTACAAATCAGCACCAATATGATAGCAGTTCTCAGTCAGACCTTATGTCCTTTAAAAATTGGAAAAGGTCGAGTTGCAGCTTATGAATTTATGGTCGTAACTCCGGCTATTGCAAACCTGATACGTGAAAATAAGACCTATCGTATCGAAAGCAGTATTCAAACAGGTAAAAAACTTGGTATGCAATTACTTGATGACCATCTGTGGGATTTATATCAAACTAACAAAATAAGCCTTGAAGAATTGCTGGATAAGGCTCGTCAACCCGCTTTAATGCTTGAAAAAGCTGAAGCTTTGTCGAAAGGCTCGACCGAACAGCTCTTAAAAGAAATGGATGAGATCGGACCTATATTAAAAACATCATAAATAATGTGATGAATTATAATAAAAAAGGTAAAGGAATCCGGCTGATTAATAGTACGGATTTCTTTCTTTATATGCGGAAAATAACTTGTGAAGTACCTTATGATTAGGCCTAACAACCAGGTGTCCAATTGTTAATTTCCTTGTTTTTAAGGGGTTAAGAACGTATAATAATTTTAGGTGAACAGTTAAAACCTTATGGGGGTCTGTTTGCCGGAGGTATTTGAAATGGCAAAAAACATTCCAATTGAACAGTTGCGAGGCAGAACATTAGGACGAGTCTTTGTTAAAATGGGTATTTTGACTCGGGAACAGGTTCAGCAATGCGTTGACCTTCAGGCTCGCCGGACGGAAAAAGTCCCGATAGGTCAAATATTCATAGAACTGGGAATGGTAACCAAAAAGCAGCTCGATACGGCTCTTGCTGCTCAGCGGGGGATGGATTTTGTGGACTTAGGTACTGAAGAAATTCCACCCGATGTGATAAAGCAGATTCCTGCTCAAATGGCTAAAACATATCGCGTAATTCCGCTGGAATATAACGAAACATCAAAGCAATTAACAGTCGTTCTTGACAGTCCGGATAATTTTAAGGCGACTGACGACCTCCAAAGATTGATGGGTTTTAAGGTCGTTGCTAAAGTAACAAGTCCCGAGGATATAGATACGGCCTTAAGCAAATTTTATTCAGAGGAAGACGAAAGCATAAACGACCTGATAAACGAGCTGGAGGGCGACGATTTGCTTTCGAGTATGGAGGGCAGAGACAAGAGTATCGACCTTGACGAGTTAAAGGAACTGGCAGAGTCTAATCCTGTGCGAAAACTTTTGAATCTTGTGCTGCTTCAGGCGATACGCGACAAGGCCTCGGACATACATTTTGAGCCTTTTGAAAACGAATATAAAATGCGGTATCGAATTGACGGCGTGCTTTATGAGATGGTGCCGCCGCCGAAGCACATTGCCGTTGCGTTAAGTTCGCGTATCAAGGTTATGGCGAATCTTAATATTGCCGAGCGCAGACTTCCGCAGGACGGCCGTATTTCGCTTACGGTGCAGAATCATCCGGTTGATTTGCGTGTAAGTATTCTGCCGACCATGTTCGGGGAAAGCGTTGTGCTGCGTGTTCTGGACCGTTCGCAGGTCGATTTGAAACTTGAAAATCTCGGCATGACCGAGCAGGACCTTTCGATAATTCGCCAGCTTATTCGCAAGCCCAACGGCGTTATAGTTGTAACAGGTCCTACCGGCAGCGGCAAAACGACAACTCTTTACTCGGCGTTAAAGGAACTCAACACTATAGACCGCAAACTGATTACCACAGAGGATCCTGTTGAATACGATATAGACGGCATTATCCAGGTGCAGATGAACCCCGAAATCGGCCTTACATTTGCCCGCTGTCTGCGTTCCATTCTGCGTCAGGACCCCGATATTATTCTCGTGGGCGAAATCCGCGATAAAGAGACGTCGGAAATAGCCGCGCAGGCCTCGCTTACCGGCCACCTTGTATTTACCACTCTTCACACCAACGACGCACCGGGCGCGGTGGCGCGTCTTCTGGACCTCGGTATGGAGCCGTTTTTGATTACCGCAACCATTGAAGGAGTAGTAGCCCAGCGTCTTGTCCGCAGAATCTGTATGAACTGCAGAACGGAATATCGCCCCGAAGAAGAGCAGCTTCTGGAACTGGGACTTACACGTGAAGATGTAAAGGACAAAAAATTTTATTACGGTCGCGGCTGTGATATCTGCAACAACACCGGCTATCGCGGACGACTGGGCATATTTGAAATAATGGTTTTTAACGACGAGATACGCGAACTGATTATGAACAATGCATCAACTGCCGTGCTTCGCAATGCGGCCAAAAAATCCGGTATGAAACAATTGCGTGACAAAGGCCTTATTGCGATTTTCAACGGCCTGACGACGATAGAAGAAGTTGTAAAAGAAACGATAGTTGAGGAAGTATAAATAGGGTATAGGGTATAGTTAGCTCTGTGACCCGCCGAGACTCGCTCGTCGCGGCTGGTTTATTCGCATGGCTAAAAGGTTTG
>DYLR01000120.1 GCA_020721975.1 Blastopirellula marina
CCGATCAGCTCAGATTCGAGAGCGTTTTTACAGCAGTAAAGATTGGTATGGCCGCCGGAAACTACCAATGCAACAGCCGGCAAATGCAGATTTTGCCTGTCAATCATTGCAGACATCAAATGAGCGCGGACGTGATTTACGGCAATTAAAGGCTTGTTCAGAACAAAAGCCACAGCCTTGGCAAAAACAACTCCCACAATCAGCGCAACGGCAAGTCCCGGCTGATTGGCTACCGCTACGGCTGAAATATCTTCAATGTTAAGACCTGCGTCGTCGAGAGCCTTGCGAACAACTGCGTATATATTTTCGATATGGGCGCGGGACGCCAGCTCCGGCACAACGCCGCCGTATTTTTCGTGCAGCTCGACCTGCGATGCGACAATGGAAGATTTGACAATTGAGCCGTTAGCCACAACTGCCGCGGCAGTTTCGTCGCAACTGGTTTCTATGCCGAGTATGTTAATTTCTTCTGACATAACATAATAATAACGTAAAGCGCCTGTTTTTCAATCTCTCTTTGATTTGCCGGCGGCGGCGACAAGCAGAATCTGTTTTGAGATGCTTTTGATAATACGCGGCAAAGTGAATCGCAGCGGAATAAGCTGCGGTATTTCAAAATTGCTGCACGGCTGGAAATCGGCATCTCCGGTTACGGTAATCATTTTCCTGTCAAAGCAGCCGAAATTCATTGCTCTGGCCGCCTGAACAATCGGCAGCAGGTCTGGGTTGAGATTTATCAGTTCACAGCAAATCAGTTCAATCGCAACCGGGTCGCTTGAGCTGATTATGAACCCCAGTTCCCTGGCTCTGCCGCTGATAGGGCCTTTTTGGTCCATTGCGACAACGGCGTCAATAATCGTCAGCGCCGGGGCCAGTGTTTGATATACTTCGACGAGCATCCGGCAGAATTTCTGAATATCATGCCCGATACGAAAATGCCACAGCGCCTTGGCCTTGCCGCTCACACAGCCGAACATATTTTTTACGGCAAAGGTTGCCGTTATCTGCTGATGCGCCTTGAACTTGGGCAGATTGATTATCACATCCGCATCAATGGCTTTTTTGCTTATGCCGATTTTAAGGCCGCTTTCAGGTAATTTTACTATTTCGGCTTTTCCGAGCTGTTTGACGCCGACTCCGATTTTTTGCAGGTTTTTGTCAAGGCCGGAAATTTTGGCACAGCTTTGCATATTGCCCCATGCGGGGCTGTCGCCGACGAAGGGCCTTGCACCAAAATCTTTTAGTATTCGCGCAAGCTCGGTGATAATCACAGGGTGAGTGATAGCTGCTGATTCCGCAGGCAGCGGTGCAATAAAGTTTGGTTTTATCAAAACGGTTTGTCCCGGACAGACGAAACGCCTTAATCCGCCAAGCAGCTCGAACTGCTTTATCAGAGCATTTCTGACAGAGCCTGGCAGATACTGTTGACATCGCACAAGACAAACTTCAGCGGTATTCACGGCTGTCTTTCAATCTATAATGCCGGTGCACATAATTACGCATATCCGGACATAAGGTTTTGGTTTTTTGCCGGTTAAAAAAACTCCGGCACATATTGGAGTATTATCCCAGGCATAATCTTTCGGCCACAGGGCAATGAATTCATCCGGGCTAAGCCTTGCAACTATTGCACTCGAATCAAAAGCCCTGTCCGGCAGAGCGATATTGGCGATATTGCGTTCGGCAAAATTATTGTCTGCGGTTTTATTTTTTATTGCCCGAAATACCGGCGTAATATAGACATCGCATACGCCTCGCAGGCCTATGGCCTTTTGCGGCACGATATTAAGAACTCCCCTGCCCGGGCCGAAAGTAAGGGCAAGCGCTTTGCCTGAGCCGGAATAATAAAGAATGGAGCGCTGCTCGGGAATATTGTTCAGCGCAATTTCCTCATATATGCCGGTTAAAACTTTTATTTGCCTTGAATAAATGCAGCGGGCACCGGCCTGTTCAAGTGTCCGGGTAAGTTTTTCAAGGCTGTGTTTACTGCCTAATCCCGCCCCAAAACCATTTGAACTGAAGGCAGTGGAATCCCGGTACTTTAATAATTCTGTTACAAGCTCATCAAGATACGGGCTTACTTTTGCATAGTTTTCCTGTAAAAGATGAAATAAATAAACCTGAAAGTTCACCTCTGTGCGGTCAGATTGAGGGGTGGTTTTATTGCCAATCAAATCGGTTATTTTGACGTTTTTCAGAATTTTGTCGTTCGTTGTTTCGGCGGCTTTTTCCTGGCAGCCGCAGATTGATATACAACATAACAGGCAGACAATTATAGTCGTTAAGTTTTGCATTGATATGATGTTATCGACAGGCGGCAATTATGTCAATTTATGTATTCAGGTGCGGGGACTGACAGAACTGCAAAGCGACCGTTCGGGCAGCCGAAATATCCTGTTCGCCGTCAACAGCATGCTCGACCCGAACAACACGACCCAAGCCGCTAAGGCGACCGCCAAAATCCAGTGAACCATCCGACGGAGGCACGTGCAGCTCAAAATTGATTATGCTGCCGTATTCGAGACTTTGGCTGGGATTGACGTGCATCAGCAATCCGCCGCTGCTTATATTGACCGTACTGGCTTTGAGAACCGGCGAACCGGTCGTATCCAATCGGCAAATAACCCCCATTTTAACGGGCAATCTTCGATGTTTTCTGCGTTCCGGCAGATTCTTCATAACACCTGCTCCTACCGGCTTAAAATTTAGCAAAGACCGTACCAATTATAATTATATCGGACTTACCCACTTTTACACATATAAGATATGTTATTACAATAACTTATGAATTCTTTTGTAAAGTAACCATCTTATCAGGCCGAAAGACATCATAGAATGTTTCCCAAAAACAACATTTATCGAAAAATGTTGTTTTTTTTCAACATTAACTTGACTTTAGGGCTTCAGGCAGGTTAAGTTTAGGAATATATGTCTGACCAGGAAAAACCCTTTAATCAAATGGACGAGTCTGTGTCCGGTTTGGTATCCGAGCTGTGCCGGCAAATGCTCGGCAGGATTCATATTGGGCTGCTGGTGTTTGACGACCAAATGCGGGTACTGTTGCATAATGAAAAGGCCGATGAGATATTGAGCATTCAGCCCCGTGCGGACCGTACTTTGGCTGATGGTACTGATATGTCAATCTGGCAGGACTGGAACAGGGAATTATCCGCATCGCTTACGGCAAATAAAAATTTGCACTTTGATTCCGTTCACTATCGCCATAACAACAAGACAAGATGTCTGCGAATATGCTGTTACCCGTTTGCACATCCGCTGGATGATGGGAAAAAAATCGGCATTTTAATATTTGAAGACCGCACGGAAGATAACGAGCTTCAGCGGCAGCTTGCGGACTCGGAGAGGCTTGCTGCCCTGGGGAAAATGGCCAGCAAGGTCGCACATGAACTTAATAATCCGCTTGATGGGGTTTTAAGATATATCAACCTGGCCATTCGCTCGGCTGAACAGGCTAATTTCGAAAAAATAACCGAATATCTCGGTCATTGCAGGGACGGTTTGAATAGGGTAATGCATATCAGCAGCGAGCTTCTGGAATTTTCCCGCAGCACTTATAACATTTTCGACCCGACTCCAATCGGCAGGATAATCGACGATGCGATAAAGGTTATGCAGCCGGCAGCCCAGGCGGCAGCAGTACGGATTACAAAAATTGTCCCGGAACCTTCGCCGGCGGTTCGCGGGCCGAACCTGTTCCAGGTGTTCTGCAATCTTATTAAAAATGCAATCGATGCGATGCCGGACGGCGGTAGTCTAACAATAACATGCAGCAGCGATAAAGACCGTGTTACAATAGAATTTCAGGATTCCGGTTACGGCATCGACGCAAATAACATAGACTCAATATTTGAGCCGTTTTTCACAACAAAGGCTTTTGGTAAAGGCACAGGGCTGGGACTTGCCGTTTGCAGAGATATAATTGAAAAATACGGCGGCAGGATTGGGGCTAAAAATGCACCGCACGGCGGGAGCATATTTACTATTTATATTCCGCTGGAAAAAGACCTGCGGGAATAACTTAAAATCTTTTTATCGATTATTTATGCCAAAACCGAAAATTCTGATAATTGACGACGATGCGATAATTCTTGAATCGCTTTGCGAGTTTCTGAATCTCGAAGGGTATCAGGCCACAGGAGCGGATTCATATAAAAAGGCCGTTGCCTTGCTTGCTCAGCAGAAATTTTCTCTTGTAATTACGGATGTAAATATGCCCGACGGAGACGGTTTTGAGCTTTTGGCGGCGATTAAAAAAAATCACCCGCAGACCGTTGTGATAGTAATAACCGGCTACGGGACTATTGAAAGCGCGGTCGAGGCGATAAAACTCGGCGCTTATGACTATCTGACAAAGCCCATCGCCGACGACGAACTGCGGCTTTCGGTACAAAGGGCGATGAAACAGCAGTCGCTAATCAGCGAAAATGAAGACCTTCGCGGACAGCTCCAGCAGAAATACAGCCTTGAAAATGTCATAAGCCAGGATTATAAAATGGCCCGCGTGTTCGAGCTGATAGAGGCCGTAGCCGAGACAAGCACCACAATTCTGATGACAGGCCCCAGCGGCACCGGCAAAAGCATGCTCGCCCGCGCAATACACTATCGCTCCGGCAGACGCCAGAAGCCTTTTGTGGAAGTAAGCTGCGGAGCGCTTCCGGAAACGCTGCTCGAAAGCGAATTGTTCGGGCATATCAAAGGGTCGTTCACAGGCGCCGTCAGCGACAAGGACGGCAAATTTGTCGCGGCAAACGGAGGCACTATATTCCTTGACGAAATATCGTCGGCGTCTCCGGCTTTGCAGGTCAAGCTGCTGCGGGTATTGCAGGAACGCAAACTCGAACCTGTGGGCAGCAATAAAACGATTACCGTCGATACGCGGGTAATACTGGCATCCAATAAAGACCTGATGCAGGAGGTCAAAAAGGGGAATTTCCGCGAAGATTTATATTACAGAATTAACGTTGTTACAATAAATCTGCCCGCCCTGTGCGACAGGCCCGGCGATATTCC
>DYLR01000009.1 GCA_020721975.1 Blastopirellula marina
GGCCAGTTCGGCGCCTTTTGAGAAATATCCTTCCGGGGTTTTTTGTTCCATCCGCAATTTCCACAAACCGTTGCGAATGATATAGGTGTGGAAAATATCCGAGCCGATATAAAATGAGTCGTGTTTTTCAAGCCGGCTTTCCCAGTCGAAAGAATTATCCTGCGCGAGAATCTTTCGTGCAAGCAGCATTCCGACGGCCTTGCCGCCGATATAGCCGGTGCCTATGAGCTTTGCTTTTATATCAAGCAGGTCCTCAAGCGTAAAATTTGTTTCGATTAAATGGAGCATACGCGGCTCTCTGCCGAGCATTACTCTGCTGATTTTATCTACCGCGGCGCGGTACCGGCCGTCCGAGCGGTCGCTTTCAATCAGTTCCGCAGCGTCAAGGAAAAGCTGATCCCAGTAATCAATCTTCCGGCGGGTCTGCGTAAGAGCGGCTTTCTCGGAGATATAACTGAAAAGTCTGGCGGCATCAACGCTGTTGGTTACCGGCACAAATTTCCGACCGTCGTCGCGATGAGGCAGAAACATCGTTGGTGAATAGCGGTTCCAGACTTTTAGCGGATGAATATATGCCGAATTTTCAATGTGATACAAATCAAGCAGAAGCTGCGTAGTTTCACGGATACGCGCAACAGTCTGATATGAATGACGGTCCCGAAGCAGGGCAAAATAAGCTATCGTATCAAGCTCATACAAAAAAGGACATGTTACCATAAAAAAGTTGCCGACCATCAGATCCGTTGCCCAGTACGTCAGCAGGTCGGAAAGACTGTCGAACACATAAAACGCCCCTTTGCCCTGCTGAGCGATGATATTGTGTACCCGTGTGGAAAAACTTTCAAAGCCGGTATCGGCGTCAAGCTCAAAAATGGTAAGTCCCTGCTGCGGCACAAGCAGCGGCTCATGCTGGGCAAAACGCAGATATATCATATTGCGTTTTTCGGCTATTGCCCGCTGAACATAAGGCAGAACCATCTGCCTGTAGTGCAAAATGCTGTCAACCTGCCAGACGACATTATCGCCGTTCTGCAGCCGCGACAGCATTTCATCGAGCCTGTCAAGCCCGGTACTCGGATAAGGCGGTCGTTCCATAAAAACCGGTTAAAAATTTTAGAGACACGATACGCTTTTAATTTTTCAATTTTCAGCATGCCCTTGCCGCACAGTCCCCCGCTAAAGCGCCGGTTGACCATGCTATCTGGAGATTATACCCGCCGCAGGGTCCGTCCGCATCAATTACTTCGCCGGAAAAATAAAGGCCGGTTATGAGCCTCGATTGCATTGTTTTGTCGTCAATTTCAGTTAAATCCACACCGCCTCGGGTTACGGTTGCCTCCTCAATCGGCGCCGGTCCTATTATATCCAGCGGCATATTTTTGAGAAGCTCTATCAGTTTTTTTCGGGACTCCCTTGAAAGGTTTGCACCGCATATATCCCGGCTCTGGCCGCCGGCAAGCTGACGGCATACCGTCAGCGCAAGGGCCCGCGGTATCAGTCTGTCAACAATATTTAACAGCTCTTTGCGCGGATTCTCACTGCATTTTTCAATAATAACCTGCTCCAGCCGCTGCCTGTCATATTCACAGAGTAAATCAATATATATACGCACAGACTCGCTGCCGGCCGCAAATTTGTTCGCAAGTTTTCTGCTCATCTCCAGCGACGCAGGGCCGCCTATGCCGTCATGCGTGAAAAGCAGCGAATCTTTCACATTTATCTTTTTTTCATTATCCTCTGCGGTAATCGTTATCGGTCCGACGCTCAGGCCGGCCAATGTTCCCGGCCAGGCCTGCTGCGTAATCAAAGGCACAAGACAGGCAGTTGGTTTGACAATTTTATGCCCAAATATGCGGGCAAATTTATATCCGTCGCCGGTGGAGCCGGTCTGCGGCCAGCTTATTCCGCCGCAGGCAATAATCACCGACCGTGATTTAAATTTATATTTTGGCGTTATGACCTCAAATTCTCCGCCTTTGCCGCAAACCTCATTGACTTTTGTGCTGTTGAGAATTTTTACGCCGTGATGCCGTGCCAAATGCACAAGAGTATTCGCCACATCCGTCGTCCTGCCGCTTACAGGAAATACGCAGCCGGAAGTATCCGCCTGTGTCTGCAAACCCTGGGAGTAAAAAAATTCAAGCGTATTTTTGGGACTGAAATGATGCAGACTGTGCCTTAGAAAACGTCCGAAAGGCTCATAAGCTGCTATAAACTCATCAATGTCGCCTGTATGAGTGATGTTGCATCTTCCGCCGCCGGTTTTAAGGAGCTTTCGTCCCGGCTCGTTGTTGGCTTCTATCAGCAGTACTTCACCGCCGGCCTGCGCAGCCGATATTGCCGCCATTAGTCCGGCAGGTCCGGCTCCAATAATTATTATATCGTGATGTAAATCCATCAGTAAAAATTGAAAATTTTGTTGTTTAATATTGTCCTGTCAGCCCGCAGGCCTGTCCTGCGGGTTATGTAGTTAGCCCCGCGATTTATTCGCGGGGTTTGTTCTATTTATCACAAATCCCGTCAATTTTATCAATGGTCAGTTCGCCAAGGCCGCTAACAATCAAATCCGCCGATACCAGTTTGTCTGCACGGTAGCTATTGGTAACAGCAATTGTTTTCAGTCCTGCTTTCCTGGCAGCCTGCAGCCCCCACAGCGAATCTTCTATCGCCACGGCGTTGCCAGGCCTTATCCGTCCGGAATGTTTTGCGTTGAGTTTCGTCAATGCCGTTAGATAACCTTCAGGGTCGGGTTTGCAGCGTTTAACATCGTCGGCGGTTACTATAACCTCGAAAAATTTCAAAATATCGCAGCCTTTGAGCATGGCATTGATATCATCCATCAAAGCGCCCGAGCAAATCGCACATGGAATATTCCTGCCGTTCAGCAGCTCAAGCAGTTCTCGTACGCCGTCATATATACAATCCGTGCCGCTTATTATCCGCTCAAAGGTAATCATTTTCTCGCGGGCAATCGTCTCAATTTGTCGGTTGTCGGTTTCCCTGCCAAGTTCTTTAAAAAGCTGTGCAATAAGTTCCACATCGCTGTATCCGAGATATTTGTCATAGTAGTCGTGTTTGGAAATGTGTATGCCAAGCGGCTCAAGCGTCTGGTTG
The DNA here is from genome assembly GCA_020721975.1 of Blastopirellula marina. Classification (GTDB taxonomy): domain Bacteria; phylum Planctomycetota; class Phycisphaerae; order Sedimentisphaerales; family UBA12454; genus DYLR01. The sequence goes on from DYLR01000009.1 coordinate 3,115, forward strand.
AACGCTGCATAATGTGCCGGCTCGGAATCGCATATCACACCGTCGAAATCAAATATCGCGGCATCCGGCATTGTTTACTCCACAGGCACAGGGCCGATAAGAGCCTCATATTGACTGAACGTCGATTCGTCGGCGGATTTAATCACGGATGCAACAGCTTTTATCACAGGCGCGTTTCGCATGATATAACGCCGGGCAATCATGGCTTTTCGCTGTTTCATACTAATCGTGCTGCCAAATGCATCGCTGCCCTGTGCAACGGGTATTTGCATATCAAATTTTCCGCTTGCCTGTCTGCAAAACAAATATCCGTTAATAATATATATCGCAATATCAACAAGCCTGCGTCCGTAAAGATCCATGTAGTCCACACCCTTTTCCTTGACAAACGCCGCACATTCAACCATTTGTGTCGTACCTTCTTTGAGAATTTCCAGCAAATCGGCCAGTTGCGGGTCGTACTGACGGGTCGCAAGTTCTTCAACAAGATATTTTTCCGCAGTACCGCTGCAAACGCCCCGGACTGCTGCAACAATCTGCAGCTGGGAAGTGCCTTCATATATAGTGGTGATTCTTGCGTCGCGGGCATGACGTTCGCAGGGGTAATCCCGCATATAACCGCTGCCGCCGAGAACCTGAATGGAGTCATACGTGATTCTGTTGCACATTTCGCTCGAAAAATATTTCGTCATCGGCGTAAGCATTCCGGCATACCGATTATACTTGCGGGACTGATTTTTGAGTTCTTTCAAAGCCTCCTTGTCCGCGGGCGGGTCATACTGGAGTTTTTTTTCAAGGTTGCTGTCGAAATCCACCATCAAACTCGTTTCATAAAGCAGTGCGCGAGCCGCCTCGATTTCAATTTTCATATCGATAACCATATCCCGCACGGCAGGCAGTTTTTCAATGGCTCTGCCGAACTGCTCACGGCTTGCCGCGTAATCGCGTGCTACCCGCCAGGTCGCCTCGGCTATTCCGAGCGACTGTGCGCTTATTCCTATACGAGCGCCGTTCATTAGACTCATTACATAAGGCGCAAGTCCTCTTTTTCGTTCGCCCACCAGCCTGCACGGCGTATTGTCAAAAAACAGTTCGCACGTGGGACTGCCGTGTATGCCGAGTTTATCCTCAAGCCTGCGCACATGGACGGTAGGTCCTCGTTCGCAGACAAATAAACTCAACCCCAGACCGCCGCTGCGGTCGGGTTCGCTGCGGGCCAGAACCAGCAGTACTTCGCCGCAGCCGTTGGTTATAAACCGTTTTACGCCGTACAAATACCACTGACCGTCGTCGTCCTGAAAGGCTTTCAATTTTACTGCCTGCAAATCGCTTCCCGCATCCGGCTCGGTAAGCACCATTGCGCCGGTTACTTTGCCGGCGGAAAAATCATGCAGATACCGCTGTCTAATATCCTCATCGGCAAAATAATTTATCGTTTCCGCTATACCCTGCAGACCGAAAATATTCATCAGTGAAGCGTCCGCACGGGATACGATTTCGTTGGCTATGGAATATACCAGATTTGGAAAATTCAGCCCGCCGAATCTGTGTGGCAAAGTAAAGCCCATAACACCGGCCTTGCCCAGTGCATCTATGCTTTGGGCGATGCCGTCCGGCCGGGTTACCGAGCCGTCTTCATTGAGTCTGTTGCCGTCTCTGTCAATTTGTTCACTGCGGGGAGCTATGAAATTGCCGCTCAGTTCGCCAAGCGCATCAAGCACAAGGTCATAATTTTTAATTGCCTCAGCGGCATTTGCAGGGGCGTAATCGAAATCCTTTGCAAACTTAAAGCCCTCTTCCTGCAACTCGGCAATTGCCGCCAGGTCGATGTGGTTGAAGAGAAACTGAATATCGTCGTTGTCACGGTAAAAATTTGCCATAACTTATTCTTTCCCGGGTAAATGCAAAATCACAAATCTAAAATCCAAAATCTAAAATCGTTACGCTCTTTCTTTTATTGCTTTTATCATCATAGGCACAACAACATTCAGGTCGCCGACTATTTTATAATGTGCGATGTTGAAAATCGGCGCTGTAGGGTCGCTGTTTACGGCAATAATTTTCTGGCTGGCGTTCATTCCTGCCTGATGCTGAATCGCTCCGCTTATGCCGACAGCCACATACAGACTCGGCCGTACCGTTGTGCCGGTCTGTCCTATTTGATGGTCGCGGTCGATAAATCCCAAATCTACCGCCGCCCTGGTTGCACCGGGCGCTGCTCCAAGACAATTGGCCAAATCCCAGACAAGCCGGAAATTTTCCCTGCTGCCAAGTCCGGCGCCTCCTGCCACAATAATTCTTGACGTTTTGAGATTAACCTTTTTTTCGCGTTTGTGTTCCCGCAGTATTTCAAGGGGCAAATCGCTATGTGTCAAATGCACCGGATGTCTGATTATTTTACCTTTGCGGCCGACGTTCGGCAAAGGCATCGGCATTACGCCTTCCCGCACTGTCGCCATTTGCGGCCAGCGGTCATAATTAATGATTGTGGCGATGATATTTCCGCCGAATGCCGGACGAATCTGCAAAAGCAGATTTTTATGAATTTGCCCGGACTTTTTGTCTTCGTGGTCGCCTATCTGCAAATCGGTGCAGTCCGCAGTAAGCCCCGCTTTGGCTGCACTTGCCACGCGAGGGGCAAGGTCGCGTCCCACAGGAGATGCTCCGTAAAGTACAATCTGCGGCTGATATTTGTTAATCATTTCGCAGAGTATTTTTGCATAACTGCATGTCTGGTAATATCCGAGAAGCGGATGTTCTGCCAGATATATATTGTCGGCTCCGAAATGGATCAGTTTTTCCGCAGATTCTGCGACGTTTTCGCCTAAAACGGCTGCTGCGACCTTAACGCCGAGTTTGCTCGCAAGCTCTCCGGCTCTGCCGAGAATTTCTATACTGATATCCTCAAGTTTTCCGTCATGCTGTTCGGCAAAAACCCAAACTTCGCCTTGTCTGTTGACTTTTATCATTTAATCATTTCCTTGTTTAGCCGCCGTCGTGCCGACGGCGCACCCGTTAGCCCTGCGATTTATTCGCAGGTTAGAACCAACCGCATGGGTAATATACATTGCCCATTCTGCTGCTTATCAGCTTATCGTCTTATCTATAATCAATTCATGTATCATATTGGTTATTCCAGCCTGGTTCGGCTCGACGGTCTTGGATTCCTTTGCGGTCAGTACTACGCTTTGAATCCTGTGTACCTTGGTAGGCGAGCCGTCGCGCCCGCACCAGTTCAGGTCCGCGCCTATATCATCAAGACTCCATTGCTTAATTAAAAGACCTTTCTTTTCCAACTCCTTAATATCAATGCCGCTGTCCGGGGTAATTTCAGCCGGGGCAAGGACATCTTTATATTTCATCAGCCGCTTTGCATTGCCTACGCGAGGCTCGTTGGCATCGTCCATTACCGTAAGCAGAACAGGCAACTGTGCCTTGACTTCCTGCCAGCCGGCTCCGGTGTTGCGACGGACAATAATTGTCTGATTATTAAGCTCGATAAGCTGTTCCACGTATGTAATTTGCGGAATACCGAGTTTTTCAGCCGTTTGCGGCCCCACCTGAGCCGTATCGCCGTCTATTGCCTGCCGTCCGCACAACAGGATGTCATATTTAAGTTTTTTAATTGCACAACTGAGGATATAACTGGTTGCCAATGTATCGCTTGCCGCTGCTCGCTTGTCGGTGAGTAAAATAGCATCATCAGCTCCGCGATAAAGCGATTCCCGAAGGATTTTTGCTGCAGCCGGAAGCCCCATTGTGATGGCAGTAACCGTTCCGCCGAACTTTTCTTTTATCTGGATTGCCAGTTCAAGAGCATTCAGGTCTTCAGGGTTAAATATCGCAGGCAAAGCCGCACGATTGACCGTACCGTCGGCGTTCATCGCTTCGCCTGTAATTCTTTTAGTATCAGGCACTTGCTTAATAAGAACAACGCAATTATAAGCCACAATACCTCCATAAGCCAAATAGTTAAAACCGGAGAGTTTACCAAAAACAGCAAATAAGTCAACCAGTTTAGTCAGGTGCGGAAGTGATTTACAAGTTCCTGCCGGTCAATCACTTGTAAAAATGGGCGGTACAAGACTTGAACTTGTGGCCTCCTGCATGTCGAGCAGGCGCTCTAGCCAGCTGAGCTAACCGCCCTAAAATCTTTATTAAGGACAACTTATAACATAAGACTAAATTACATTTTATTCTTAACTACAACCTTGGCTACAACTAAATTCCAATTATAATACTTTTGTGAAAGCAATTAATGTATCAAGTTATAGCAAAAGGTATTGTTGCCATGTCAAATAGCGATAAAAAAGGCCATAAAACACGCTGCGATAAATTCCCGCTAACTTTACATCCTACCGGCCAGTTTTGCAAGAAGATTAAGGGCAAACTCTACTACTTTGGCAACGATAAAAAACTTGCCCTGCAAAGATATCTTGAACAGGCAGCATATCTGCATTCAGGCAAAGTTGTCCCCGTTGACGAAAAAAGTAGTGATTTATCCATAAGTGAACTTTAGCCATTTTTAGGAACCCATTATTGATAAAAAAGAAGCCGACAACCCGATATAGAAGGTATCGAACCATATATTGGGAGGTCGGCATGGGCATGAAAAATATAGTCATCAGCTTTCTTACGATGAAATTGCCGGCAGTCTGCCCGATGAACCTCCGGACAATGTTGAGAATACGGAGCATAAGCATAACGGCTATCTGCACTTATACGGGACGCTTTGACTCATCGAGGGGCTAATTGTTCAGCTTTGACAAATATCAAGGCTGTAAAGTACTTGAAGAAACGCTGGGCGAAGACTTTGCCGGTGTTATAGACGCCGATTACTGGGGTGCGAACGCATCTGGACGGCGATTGCAACCTGTAAAAAACAGAACCAAAATGTCTTTGATTTTATTCATGAATCGGTTATTGCTCATTGGAGCAACAAAAAATATCCATCGTTAATCTGTTAAATACTGTGAACGGTTACAACAGTTTTTATTCGTATTCCTTCGCAGCCGTCCCGATTTTGGATTGAACAAGCAGAAATCTGCCGTACTTTCCCGGCAGTGAAAAAACTCGTCGGGCAGGCCAACGGACTAAAAGATGCGTCGTTGCGCCCACACAAACCCCCTCGACAGGCCTGCAGGCTGACTAAAATAGTACAAATTCACGGGTTTTGCGTTAACAACAAAACATAACCCATCCTGAATTATATTTTCCGGCAGTAAACACGGCAAATCATTATCGAAATTCGGCCAAAGCACAGATAGATTTTTGTCGATAGAAAGACTATCTTATTGAAATCTTAATTTATTGAACTTAAACAGACGTCAGAACATATAAATTATACGGCCGATAATAAATTTCTTAACATATAATATAATAACGGGTATATGATTTGCTGTTAGTTTATAATAAAAGTGAATTTGACTCAAACCTGCCAATTTGACGGCGTGAGATATATAGAAAGGTACGGATTAACAATGTTTGAACGATTCACCGACAGGGCAAGAAAAGTAATGGCGCTGGCTAACCAGGAGGCACAGCGTTTCAATCATGAATATATCGGCACAGAACACGTTCTGCTCGGTCTTGTAAAGGAAGGCACCGGCGTAGGCGCAACGGTGCTGAAAAATCTTGATGTAGACCTTAAAAAACTCCGCCTTGAAGTGGAAAAACTCGTCAAAAGCGGCCCAGACATGGTGACAATGGGCAAACTTCCTCAAACGCCACGAGCCAAGAAGGTAATCGAATTTGCCATTGAAGAGGCACGTGCCTTGAACCATAACTACGTCGGCACTGAACATATTCTGCTGGGGCTGCTGCGCGAAACCGAAGGCGTTGCCGCCCAGGTACTGATGAATTTAGGTTTGAATCTCGAACAGGTCCGCCAGGAGGTTCTTAATCTTCTCGGCGCAGGTGTCGAAAACAGCGAGATGCCCGGTGTCGGCCAGAAAATGCCGATAGACCCGAACGGCATTGCACAAAAACAGAAGAGCAAAACGCCCGCACTGGACAGTTTCGGCAGGGACCTTACCGAGCTTGCCACAAAAGGCGAGCTTGACCCCGTAATCGGCAGAACTAATGAAATCGAACGTCTTATTCAGATTCTCTGCCGGAGAACGAAAAATAATCCTGTGCTGATAGGCGAAGCGGGCGTAGGCAAGACGGCAATAGTCGAAGGACTAAGCCAGAAAATCGTCGATAAGCATGTGCCTGAACTGCTGCGCGACAAGCGAATTGTTTCGCTTGACCTTGCAATGATGGTGGCAGGGACGAAATATCGCGGCCAGTTCGAGGAACGCATAAAAGCCGTTATAAACGAGGTGCGTCGCGCGGGCAATGTTGTGCTGTTTGTGGATGAGCTTCATACACTGGTAGGCGCCGGCGGAGCCGAGGGTGCAATCGACGCATCCAACGTATTAAAGCCGGCATTGAGCCGCGGCGAGGTACAGTGCATTGGCGCAACAACGATGGACGAGTACCGCAAATATATCGAGAAGGACGCAGCTCTTGAAAGGCGATTCCAGACGATTATCGTCGAGCCGCCGAGCAAGGAGGAAACGATTGAAATACTCAAGGGACTGCGCGACCGATATGAGGCGCATCATCGCGTAAGTTTTACCGAAGACGCACTTACACAGGCCGTTGAACTTTCCAGCAGATATATCACCGGCAGGTGCCTGCCGGACAAGGCGATTGACGTAATAGACGAATCCGGAGCCCGTGTACGTCTGAAAAATATGACCACCCCACCGGATTTGCAGTATCTCGAAGACAAAATTGAAAAATTGCAGATTGAAAAAGATGAGGCGGTTAAAAACGCCGACTATGAACGGGCAGCCCAGCTGCGCGATGAAGCGCAGAAATTACTTGACGAAAAATCGGAAATGCACCGCAAATGGTACCAGGAGAACAAGGAAACAGCCGGGGTTGTTGACAGCGAAGTAATTGCGGAAGTGGTGAGCAAAATGACCGGCGTACCGCTGATGAAACTTGAAAAGAAAGAGGCACAGCGGCTGCTGGAACTGGAATCCGAGCTTCACAGACGTGTTGTTTCGCAGGACGAGGCCATCAGAGCGGTTGCAAAATCCGTTCGCAGAAGCCGCAGCGGGCTGAAAGACCCAAATCGTCCGATGGGTTCGTTTATATTCATAGGCCCGTCCGGCGTAGGCAAAACTCTGCTTGCCCGTGCGCTTGCGGAATTTATGTTTGGCGACGAAGACGCGCTTGTGCAAATCGATATGAGCGAATATATGGAAAAGCACAACGTCTCCAGACTTGTGGGCGCTCCTCCGGGATATGTCGGATATGAAGAAGGCGGCCAGCTCACAGAGCGGATCCGCCGCAGACCTTATGCGGTTCTGCTGCTGGACGAAATCGAAAAAGCACACCCCGACGTTTATAATATGCTGCTGCAAATTATGGAGGAAGGCAGACTCACCGACAGCTTCGGCAGACACGTCGATTTCAGGAATGTAATTTTAATTATGACAAGCAATATCGGCGCAGAGATGATTAAGAGCCAAAGCGGCTTCGGATTCGGCAAAAAAACTGCCGAGGCAAATTATGAAAAGATGAAGGAAATGCTGCAAAAAGAAGTCGAGCGGCATTTCAGGCCGGAATTTCTCAACAGACTCGACGGCCAAATCGTTTTCCACGCTCTTACCCGCGCAGATTTGACAAATATCGTTGAGATAGAACTCAAGAAGGTATTCAAGCGGCTGATAGAACACGGCCTGAAACTGGAGCTTTCAGACGCGGCCAAAGAATTCCTTATCGACAAGGGCTATAACCCTGAATTCGGCGCAAGACCGCTGCGCAGAGCCGTTGAAAAATATATTGAAGACCCGCTGAGCGAATCGCTGCTGAGAGGGGAATTCAAGGATATGAATGTGATAAAAATTGATGTGCAGGACGAAGAGCATCTGAAACTTGAAGGACAAAAAACTGATACCGAAAATCCTGCCGCCAGCAGCGAGCACGTAACCAACGGCGTGTAAAGCGAAATACGATTTTGGATTTTGGATTTTGGATTTTTGGTATTTAGTTTTTGATTTAACCCCGCGAATAAATCGCGGGGCTAACTACCCCCTATGCACTCCACTCTGTAAATATTCCTGCAGCAAAAGTCCGCTGATTATATTATACTGTTATATATTCCTGACCTAATACGACACAAACAGGCTATTTTATAAATCCGGTTTTATTAGAACCGAACCTTTTTTGTGTTCGTAGGTCTAATAGGATAAAGGATAATGATCGCCAAAAAAGGCCTGGAAATGACGGGTTTGTATTGCCACTGAAAATCGTCCTTTTCTCCGCTTTGGCAAAATGGTATGGCTCTTCCCTCCGCGACCTTTCTGGCCTACCGGGTCGCCGGCCGTATCTTACGAACCCGTTAATCCAGGCCTGATTTTTTATGACCCGCCCTCTTTGTGCCGACTGCTCCATAACTGTCGCGGCTGCGAAATAAGAAATTTGAGACTTCACAATGAACCCCCGCGAATAAATCGCAGGGCTAATAATTTGTTCCAACCGTCTCCAAAAACTGCCAAATTGGCAAGTTAGAAAATCATTTCAATCTGTAAGTCTTTATTTCAAAAATAGTTAAGGCATCACTCCTTTCCTGGCACACTCTTTGCAACTTGCTCTATGACAAATTTTAAACTTAGCGAAAGGAGACTTGATAATGGCTAAGATAATAGGCATAGACCTCGGAACGACAAACTCGGTAGTCGCTATAATGGAAGGCTCAGAGCCGAAGGTATTGATTAACTCTTCCGGCTCAAGATTAACGCCCTCTGTGGTCGGCTTTACAGACAAGGGAGAAAGGCTCGTCGGACAGATAGCAAAACATCAGCAGGTAACCAATCCTGAAAACACGGTATTTTCCATAAAGCGTTTTATGGGACGGCGGCATAATGAGGTGGACCAGGAAGAAAAAATGGTCCCATACAAAATAGTCGGCGGAGCGAATGAACTGGTAAAGGTTTCGGTTCGCGGCAAAGAATATACGCCGCCGGAAATTTCCGCGATGATTCTGCAGGACCTCAAGAAAACGGCGGAGGATTATCTGGGCGAGAAGGTCGAGCAGGCGGTTATTACCGTGCCGGCATATTTCAACGATTCGCAGCGCCAGGCAACCAAAGACGCCGGCAGAATAGCAGGTCTGAAAGTCGAACGAATTATCAATGAACCGACGGCAGCCGCTCTTGCCTATGGCCTTGACAAAAAGAAGGAAGGCAAAGTTGCAGTATTCGATTTCGGCGGCGGCACATTTGATATTTCCATTCTCGATATAGGCGGCAACGTTGTTGAGGTGCTCAGCACAAACGGCGATACGCATCTTGGCGGCGACGACCTTGATGAAGTGCTTATCAATTATATGGCTGATGAGTTCAGAAAGACAAACGGCATTGACCTGCGCAAAGACCCGATGGCTCATCAAAGACTTAAGGAAGCCGCTGAAAAGGCCAAGATTGAATTGAGTTCGCAGGTCGAAACCACTATCAATCTGCCGTTCATTACAGCCGACCAGAGCGGACCGAAACATTTGCAAATGACGATAACCCGCAGCAAGTTCGAGTCGCTGGTTGACCATGTTTTTGAAAAACTCAAGAACCCGTGCATTCGCGCAATGCAGGACGCCAAACTGTCTGCGAAAGATATACAGGAAGTGCTGCTTGTGGGCGGTTCGACGCGCATTCCAAAGGTACAGCAGATAGTGCGGGAGCTTTTCGGCAGAGAGCCTAACAAAAGCATCAACCCGGACGAGGTTGTCGCTTTAGGTGCGGGAATTCAGGGTGCGATACTTGCCGGCGACGCAGGCGTAAAGGATATTCTGCTGCTTGACGTTACGCCGCTTTCGCTCGGCGTTGAAACGCTCGGCGGCGTTATGACAAAGCTCATCGAGCGCAATACTACGATACCGACAAACAAAAAAGAAATATTCTCAACCGCAGCCGATAATCAGACAAGCGTCGATATACACGTTTTGCAGGGCGAACGCGAATTCGCACGCGACAACCGCACGCTCGGCAGATTCCAGCTCAGCGAGATACCGTCTGCGCCTCGCGGAATTCCGCAGATTGAAGTGAGTTTCGACATCGACGCCAACGGCATTTTGAACGTTTCGGCCAAAGACCTTGCCACAAACAAACAGCAGTCAATCAGGATTGAGTCGTCTTCGGGACTCAGCGAGCAGGACATCCAGAGAATGACAAAAGATGCCGAGTCTCACGCCGCCGAGGACAAGAAACGCCGTGAAGTGGTCGATTTGAAGAATCAGGCTGACCAGCTTATTTACAGTATGGAAAAGACCCTCAAAGAACATGGCGACAAAGTGTCTGCACAAACACGCAGTAATGTTGAATCGGCAATGAACAATTTGAAGGACGCCATTAAAGGCGACGACGGCCAGGCGATTAAACGTGCGATGGAAAATCTCAGCGCCGCCGGCCAGGAGCTTGGCAAAATTCTCTATGAAGAGGCGGCCAAAAAGCAGGCCGGCCCGGCCGGCACACAAGCCGGGGCGCAAAGTGATTCTGCCGTTCACAGCGACGTAAAACGCAAAGGGCAGGATGACGTAATTGATGCGGAATTTGAATCAAAGGATAAATAATTGTATTATCATTCCGGAGGTTGTGGGCAAGGCAGCCTTATACCGCCGGACCGACAACGCCGCTCGCCAGCCGGCGAATTCACAGTCGGCTGATTCTTTGCCGCGATGACATTTGCTTTATCAACACCTGACACGGCTATGCAGGGTGAGGGTACAGGGTTTAGTCTTTACTACCCCCTATATCCACTCTATCTTCTGGTTCTTTATTTTTTGTTTTTCACTTTACGTTTTAATGGTATCCCTACAAATTGATTTACGAAACTCCAAAACTGCGTTTTTGACCGCTCACTAACGTTCGCGGCTATGAAAGAACGCCGTCGTGCCGACGGCGGCTAAACAAGTTTGCGGCTGTGTTTATTTGCATTTTTAGAGATACCTCGCTATCATAAGCAATTATGTCGTCAGGCAAAAACGATAAAAATCATTCATATACCGCACCACAGATGCGGAATAAGCGGGCCTGGTTCGATTATGAGATACTCGAAAAGGTCGAGGCGGGAATTGAGCTTTTGGGCAGTGAGGTCAGGAGTCTGCGGCTCGGAGGCGGCGACCTGGCCGGGGCATTTGCCCGTATTCAGGACAATGAATGCTGGCTTGTCGGCTGCAAAATCGCCCCTTATGAACAGGCCGGTGAAAGAAATCATCAGCCGCTGCGCCGCCGGAAACTGCTGCTGCACAAAAGGCAGATACGTAAAATCGAAAGTATGCTCAGCCAAAAAGGCTTTACTATTGTGCCGTTGAGCATATACTTTAGCGAAAAAGGCCTTGCCAAAGTCGAGATTGGCATAGCCCGCGGCAAAAAAAAATACGATAAACGCGAAAAAATTACCGCAAAACAGCAGCGAAAAGAAATGACAAAAATTAAAAAATATAAATGAGCAAAAGTTAATGCCAGGGAGTAAATCGATGCCTGAAGAAAAAAATGATAAGCCCAAAATTATAATTGACGAAGACTGGAAAACACAGGCCCGCAGGGAGAAGGAACAGGCCGCCGCAAAGCAGGCTGCCGAACAAAAAGAAAAAGCCGGACGTCAGTTTCCGCCGGGCGATTTTGCCGCTCTTGTGAGCATGCTCGCCACACAGACGCTTTTTGCACTGGGACTTATAGCTCAAAACGAAAATGAAAAACCCGAACCTGATCTTCCGCTCGCCAAATTCCATATCGATATGCTCGCATCGCTCGAGGATAAGACAAAGGGCAATCTTACCGAACAGGAAAAAACCATGCTCACAGGAACCTTAAGCCAGCTTCGTATGGCATTCGTACAGGCGGCAGGATAGTGCAAGATAATACAGCAATCATAAACTCAAAAACTTATGTCAAATATTCTTGCGGAAATAGTTGGCTATAAACACATCGAGGTTCAGCATCGCAAAAAGCTGTTCAGCGTTGAAAGCCTCAAGGCTGCCGCGGCGACTCTGCCGAAATGCCGGAATTTTTACAAGACCGTCACAAAATCCAATCCCCGCGGAATAAACGTCATTGCCGAAATCAAGAAGGCCTCGCCCTCGGCCGGCCTGATAAGACAGGACTTCAACCCTGTGCAAATTGCGCGTATTTACGAATCCTGCGGAGCTGATGCGATAAGCTGTCTTACGGATGAAAAATATTTTCAGGGTAAACTCGAATATATACGGCAGATTAAGGATGAGGTCGATATTCCCGTGCTTCGCAAGGATTTTATCATTGACGAATATCAGATTTACGAATCGCGGGCTGCCGGAGCCGATGCAATATTGCTCATCGGAGAATGCCTCGACAGCGCAAAGCTGCTGGATTTTCTAATACTGGCAAGCGAACTTACGCTCACCAGTCTGATTGAAGTACACAGCGCAGAAACGCTGATGCGAATTCGCAGCGCGATGGGCTTTCCGCAGGCCGGCTACAGCGTTATCGGGATAAACAACCGCGACCTTGCCACAATGAAGGTTGATATAAACAATGCCGGCAGGCTTTCGCACCTGCTTAACAGCGATACGAAATTTGTCGCCGAAAGCGGCATTCAAAACGCCGGCGACATTGCAAGGCTAAAATCATTCGGGGCCTGTGCGGTTTTAATCGGCGAAACACTCTGCAAATCGCCGGACATTGCGGCAAAGTTCAGGGAGATATTCGGCTGATGTCCGCAATAATTATTTATGCCGTCATAGGCGTTGTGATGGGACTTGCCGGCGGGCTGGTAGGTATCGGCGGCTCGATTGTTATGATACCGGCACTGGTAATGGCGTTCGGGCTGGGCGAAAACAACCATAACCAGCACCTGTATCAGGCCTCGGCAATGATATGCAATGTGTTTGTCGCGGCAGGCTCGGTTTTTGCGCATCACCGCGCCAGGCTGCTAATGCCAAAAACATTAGCATATCTTATACCGGCTTCGGTGATTGCCTGTATCGCCGGTGTGATGGTAAGCAATATAAGTTTTTTCTCCGGCAGCCGAAGTATCTGGCTTACCCGGATGTTCGGTATATTTTTGATTTACACTATAATTGACCAGTACATCAGAATGCGCAACAGTTCACATGCCGATAACGGTATTGACTGTGAAAATTTTCGGGATTCCGCTTTTGGCGCAGCGGGCGCCGGAGTTCTTACGGGCTTTATCGGCGGCATTTTGGGTATAGGCGGGGGAAGTATCTGCACGCCGTTTCAGCAGTTATTTTTGAATATGCCGATAAAACGTGCAATAGCCAATTCTGCGGCGACCATAGTAATCGGTTCTGCCGCCGGTGCGATAATGAAAAATGCAACAATACATTTGCACGGCTTTACAGTGCTGGACTCGGTGAAAATTGCCGTCAGCGTAGCTCCCAGCGCAATAATCGCATCATTCATCGGCGCAAGACTTATGCACGTTCTGCCGCACAAGGCCGTACAGGCCGTCTTTATAATCGTGCTGCTTATAAGCGCATACAAACTGCTGACGGCATAAAATCCGTGGTATTTACATTTAAGGACAAAGTTGGTATTATACAACAAGCTGTGACAAGTCATGAAAAAAAATTGAATACTGGCGAATCGGGGCAGATGAGGATTTCTCTGCCGCAAAGAGAATTATTCATAAGGGTGAATTGAAATATGGTCTGTTTTTTGTTCATCTTGCCTGTGAAAATATGGCTAAAGCGGCTTACTGTTCCTTAAAAAATGACAACCCTCCCCGAGTCCATAATATAGTCAGAATATGCGAACTGGCCGGAATTGTAATTTCGCAGGATACAAAGAAATTAATGGCCCGCATCAATGAACTAAATATTGAGGGCAGATATCCCGCTACATCACATTTTACAATATCGGAATCAGAGGCGTCTGAATATGTGAAATGGGCAAATGAGGTGATGGAATGGTTACGGAATCAGTTGTAAATTCTGTAAGAAAATATTTACGGCAAATAAAAGATAACGGTTTAGATGTAAGTTTTGGCGTAATTTTCGGATCTTATGCTACCGGTTTCGCTACAGAACTTAGCGACATTGACTTATTGGTGGTATCGCCAATTTTTGACGGTCAATTTTCCCGTTCCCAGATTCACAGCCTTTGGGAAACAGCCGCTATAACCGATAGTCGCATAGAACCAATGCCATGCGGCCTTAAACAATGGGAAAAAGACCTTTGGCATCCGCTCATCGACACTGCTCATCAGCAGGGACAGATAGTTACTTTAAATTAAGGGTATCTAAAAATGCAAATAAGCAGAGCCGCGAACGTTAGTGAGCGGTCAAAAACGCGGTTTGGGGTTTCGTAAATCAATTTATAGAGATACCCTTAATGTTTCAAACCTATCCCTGCTGTTTTTGCTGCTGTTTTGCCCAGGTGTCTTTCAGACCGACAGTTTTATTGAAAACAAGCCTGTCCTTTTTGCTGTCCGGATCCACGCAGAAATAGCCGAGCCTTTCAAACTGAAACCTGTCCAAATGCCCGGCGTTCGCAAGGCACGGCTCCATAAAGCAGTTCTCCAGAATCTTCAGCGAATCGGGGTTCAAATTTATTGTAAAATCCTGTCCTTCCGGCACATCTTCAGGGTTTTCCTTTGTAAATAAGTTGTCGTAGAGCCGCACCTCAGATTTAATTGCGTGTTTCGCCGATACCCAGTGCAGCGTCGCTTTGACTTTTCTGCCGTCCGGCGAATCGCCGCCGCGGGTGGCAGGGTCATAAGTGCAGTGCAGTTCAACTACTTTGCCGGCAGCATCTTTGACCACATTCTCGTATTTTATAAAATAGGCGTATCGCAGGCGCACTTCCCTGCCCGGCGCAAGGCGGAAGAAATTCTTCACAGGCTCTTCCATAAAATCTTCCTGCTCGATATATAACTCTCTGCTGAAAGGCGTTTTACGGACGCCTGCGGATGCATCTTCCGGGTTATTAACCGCATCCATATATTCGACCTTATCGGCAGGGTAGTTTGTAATAACAACTTTGAGAGGATTGAGAACCGCCATTACCCGTGGGCTTGTTTTATTGAGTTCGTCCCGCAGGCAATGCTCCAGCAGCGCAAGGTCAACGGTACTGTTGAATTTGTTCACGCCTATGACTTTGCAGAAATTGCGAATTGCCTGCGGACAATAGCCTCTGCGGCGCAATCCGCATAATGTGGGCATGCGCGGGTCGTCCCAGCCGTTCACGATTTTTTCCTGTACAAGTCTAAGCAGCTTTCGCTTGCTCATTACGGTATAGGTAAGATTAAGCCTTGCGAACTCGATTTGCCGGGGGTGATAAATTTCAAGCTCATCAAGAAACCAGTCGTAAAGCGGGCGGTGATTTTCAAATTCAAGCGTGCATATCGAGTGCGTAATTTTTTCAATTGAGTCTTCCAGCCCGTGCGCCCAGTCGTACATCGGATAGACGCACCATTTGTTGCCGCTGCGATGATGAGCGGCGTGCAGAATACGGTACATTATAGGGTCGCGCATATTCAGGTTGGGATGAGCCATATCGATTTTCGCGCGGAGCGTGCGCAAGCCGTCGGGGAATTCGCCGTTTTTCATCCGTGTAAACAAATCAAGATTTTCCTCGATGCTGCGGTTGCGATAGGGACTGGGCGTGCCGGGCTGCGTGAGGGTGCCGCGGGTTTGCCGCACCTCGTCGGCGGATAAATCACAGACATAAGCCCTGCCCTTTTTGATAAGCGCTATCGCCCAGTCGTACATTTGCTGAAAATAATCGCTGCTGAAAAAGATTCTGTCCGGCTGTTGCCCTGCAAGCCACGCGACATCGGCTATAATGGAGTCAACATATTCCTGCTCTTCCTTTTCGGGATTGGTATCATCGAAGCGCAGATTGCAGACGCCGCCGAACTCCGCGGCAATGCCGTAGTTCAGGCAAATGCTCTTGGCGTGTCCGATATGCAGATAACCGTTTGGTTCGGGCGGAAATCGTGTAGCTACCCTGCCGCCCCATTTGCCGCTTTTGCAGTCCTCGGCGACAATCTGCCGGACAAAATCAAGTTTCGGGGATTCATCAATAAATTCAGTCATCTAAACCTCGATTATGGCATAAAGCCGGAATTATATTTGTTTTATATGTTCCGGTCAAATGCAGAAATACAGACTGCCGATGCTGTTTTTTATTGACGCACAACGTTATGTCCTGTATCGTATTGTGGTATATTTATCAAAACAGGTAAATTGCCATCGCTATTTTCCTGGTTTTTCCAACTTATTGTTTATATAGAGGTTAGAGTTCGGATGGACAACAAATCAAGGAATTTTGGTCTTATTTCAGCGGGTTTGGCCTTCGGCTTCTGTGTTTTGGGAGGGCTAACGGCGATATTCGGCGGTTCGACAGCCATCAGTGCCGCGACAGGTCTTTTCTTTATCGGTATGGCGGTTTTTGCAGGGGCAGTGCTGCTGCTTATCGGACACGAAGTTGAAGTTGTGGACGAAGAGCATGACGAAAAGAAATCCGTATTCAAAAAGGTCGATATTACTCCCAAAGTTGACCGCAACCTTACGCGGGATGCCATTAGACAAATCGCACAAATGAAGGTAAGCGAAAAAACTGAAAAAACAGAAAAAAGTCAGAATAATGGGGCAGAAAAGCAGATAAAACAGGAAAAACCCGAACAGTCCGTCCAGTCGGCTGCGCCGGGTGAACCGTCAGCCGAACCGTCTTCTATTCTGCATGTAAGCAATTTGAGCATTGATGTTACAGAGGACAATTTAAGGGAATTGTTCGGCGAAATCGGGGCCGTTCAATCGGTACGCATTGTAATGGATAAATATCGCGGGATGAGTAAAGGCTACGGTTTCGTTGATATGGGCGAACCTGACGCCGCCCGCCAGGCAATTGAGAAAATTAACGGCAAAGAAATCAAAGGCAGGACTGTTCAGCTTGCTTACGCCAAAAACAAGCCGTATCAGCCGCGAGCCAGGAGCCGGTATTAAAACCAGGAGTCGGTATTAAAAGATATGGGTATCTATAAAAAATTGGTTCACAAAAACCAAAAACTGCGTTTTTGACCGCTCACTAATGTGCGCGGCTCTGAAAGAATGCCGTCGTGCTGACGGCGGGTAAACAAGTTCGCGGCTTTGTTTCTTTGCTATGATATAACTGTGTTTGGAGGCAAATATGGAAATACCGCTTTCTCGCCCGGATATTAATGAAGATGATATACAGGCCGTCGTTGATGTGTTGCGAAGTCCGATTCTTGCGCTGGGGCCGAAAATGCGCGAGTTTGAGCGGAAAATAGCCGACTATACCGGCAGACGCTTCGGCATTTCTGTAAACAGCGGCACAAGTGCGCTGTTTTTATGTATGCAGGCTCTCGGCATAGGTCCGGGCGATGAGGTTATTACCACGCCTTTTACATTTATCGCCTCGGCAAACTGCATCCTGATGGCTGGGGCAAAACCCGTTTTTGTCGATATAGACCCCGTCAACTTAAACATCAACCCCGCCCTGATTGAAAGTAAAATCACAAAAAAGACCAGGGCGATTCTGCCGGTTATCGTTTTCGGCAATCCGGCCGGAATCGACGAGGTCTGCCGGATAGCAAAAAAGCATAATCTTCCCGTTGTTGAGGACAGCTGCGAAGGCCTCGGTTCGGTCTGGAAGGGTAAAAAAGTCGGCTCGTTCGGCGACCTCGGCACGTTCGCCTTTTATCCCAACAAACAAATGACAACAGGCGAAGGCGGAATGATTGTTACCGACGACGAATCGCTGGCGGATATATGTATGTCGCTGCGCAATCAGGGCCGCGGCAAGGGCAGCGGATGGCTGTCACATGAAAGACTCGGCTACAACTACCGCATGTGTGATATAAACGCAGCTTTGGGCATTACACAGCTTAACAGGCTCGACGAATTTGTCCGCAGGCGAAGCAACGTCGCCGGTATGTATCAAAAGCGGCTTGTTGACGATCCAAGAATTATTGTTCCGTTCGCGCCGCCTGGCGCCGTGATGAGCTGGTTCGTTTTTGTGATTCGATTAAAAGACCGGTACGCAGACCATAGAGACCGCATACTCGACGATTTGCGAAAACAGAATATCGGCGTAAATAATTATTTCCCTCCCGTTCATTTGCAGCCTTTTATGGTTGAAAGGCTCGGCCATAAAGTCGGCGATTTCCCGGTTACCGATTCGGTCTGCCGCAGTACTATCGCCCTGCCGTTCCATAATAATTTGTCACAAAATGAAGTTGATATTGTCTGCAATACTCTGAAAGCCTGCCTCGACAAAGTCTGATAATTACCCCGTATTGAATTTGGTTTTGAGCTTATTTGCCGGGTACTAATTTACTTTGTAGATTTTATGTGTACGGCAAAACAGCAGCAGGTGCAATATCAACATTTTAACAGGGGGTTTTATATGTCCTGGCGAGGTAAACTGATTATTTTAATGCTGGTATATCTGGCCGGCTTTGGTACGGCAATATACATAACATCCGATACGACTAACAACGGTCTGTGCACTGCATCCAGCGGCAAAAACGCCGCTGTGATGTCAAATGTGAATGCCGGCAGCGATAATTTCGCAAATGAATGCAAAGAGATATTAAAGAAAACAGGGGTCGTATTAAAAGAGCAATCCCTGAAATTGAATGATTATATGACCCGCAAAATCGAAGAATACCGCAACAGTCGTGAAAATAACAGCTAAAAACGGTCTGGAAAAATGGTACGTGTTAATCCGCGAGAAGCGTATCTCATATCTCGTAAAGCGTGTATCTCGTAAGACTCTTTACACTTCACGAAATATGCATATATGGTCTGCGGGCTGACGGATACGCCGGCGTGCCGACGGCGGCCAAACACAAAAAGAAAACATCCAATCACACAACATCCAACATCCAAATAATAACCAATAGCCAAACTTTTAATAATCAAACAATCGGCTCGCAGAGATATTGGTTATTAAATGGATGTTGTGTTATTGGATGTTGGATGTTTACATTCCTATCCTTTATCCTGCCATTTTTTTCTTGCTGAAAGTCCTGTAAATTATTAGAGTTATAGGGCTAAATTTCCCCTGTAATACGAAAGTATTTTTGATGGCAGAAAAAAAGATAAGAGTTGCAATAGTCGGCTATGGAACCGTCGGCAGCGGTGTCGCAAAAATACTGCTTGAAAATGCGGATTCCATCGCCAAACGCAGCGGCATACGTCTTGAACTGGCAAAAATCGTCGATATTGACATCACGAAGCCTCGCGGAGTAAACGTGCCGGAAAATCTTTTAAGCACGGATATTTCTTCTGTTCTTAACGACAAATCCATTGAGATAGCCGCAGAGCTTATCGGCGGCACTACTATCGCAAAACAGATACAGCTTGCACTGTTAAAGTCGGGCAAACACGTCGTAACGGCGAACAAGGCACTGCTGGCCGAGGCGGGCGGCGAACTGTATTCGGCGGCAATAGCGGCCGGAAAATGCATCGCATTTGAAGCAAGCTGCGCAGGGGGAATACCGATTATCTCGGCAATGAGAACCGGCCTTGCCGCAAACGATATTCAGAGCATATACGGCATAGTCAACGGCACATGCAATTATATACTGTCAAGCATGAGCAACAAAGGGCTTGATTTCCAGACGGCATTAAAACAGGCCCAGCAAAAAGGCTACGCCGAAGCAGACCCAACACTCGACGTCAGCGGCGGCGACACTGCTCACAAACTGGTAATCCTTGCGTCAATAGCCTTTGGGGCACAGTTCAGTTTAAGCGATGTTCAGGTTGAAGGCATAGAAAACATAAACATTATGGATATACGCTATGGCAGGGAAATGGGCTATACTCTAAAACTGCTTGCCATCGGCGAACGCAACAGCGACGGCGCTGTTTCACTGCGGGTTCATCCGTCATTTCTTCACAGGGAAAATCCCCTGGCAAGAGTTTCGGGGGCGTTTAACGCAATTTGTGTTTTCGGGCACGCCGTAGGGCAGACAATGTTTTACGGACGCGGTGCAGGAATGATGCCTACGGCAAGCGCGGTAGTGGCCGATATGATTGAAGTGGCGATTGGCAATAGTCAGCGAATATTTGAAAACATGAACTTTGCCGTGCGCAATGAGCGGAATATAGCAGATATAAGCAATTTAAAGTGCAGGTTTTACATTCGTATAATGGCCCAGGATAAGCCCGGAGTTGTCGCAAAATTTAGCAAAATTCTCGGGGATGAGGGGATCAGTATTTCCGGGGTTTTGCAGCGGGAAGGCGCCGGGCCGGATAATACCGTTCCGGTTGTAATAACAACCCATCAGACAACACAAAAAAGCGTTTGGACGGCGATTGAAAAAATAGCCGGCAGCGATTTTATAAGCGGAAAACCCGTATGCGTCCGTATTATAGACATACCGGAGGATAACGATTGAGCTGTAAGTATGTGATAATAATTCCCGACGGTGCAGCCGATGAGCAGATGGAACAGTTAGGCGGCAAAACAATATTTGAAGCGGCCGACAAGCCCAATATAGATAAAATTTGCCGGCTCGGTACGCAGGGTGTTGTTCGCACCATACCGGACGGTCTGCGTCCCGGCAGCGATGTGGCAATGATGTCCGTGCTTGGCTACAACCCTTCTGATTATTACAGCGGGCGGGCTCCAATCGAAGCCGCTGCACAAAATATCCCGCTTACGCCGCAGGACTGGGTTTTCAGGTGTAATCTTGTAACAATTTGCGACGGCAAAATGGCCGACCACAGCGCAGGACACATCTCCAATGAAGAAGCCGCAAAACTTATCGCCGAACTCAACCATAAACTCGGCGGCTCAAACATTAAATTTTATCCCGGCGTAAGCTACCGGCATTTGTGCGTAATAAACGGAATTGAATTTGATGTGCGCACCGAGCCGCCTCACGATATAATCGGCCAGTGTGCTGAAAAATATCTTCCTCGCGGTAAAAATGCGGAATTTCTCATCGAACTTATGACAAAATCGCAGCTTTTGTTTGCGGAGCATGAAATAAACGCTATTCGCCGCGATTTGGGCGAAAATCCGGCAAGTTCGATATGGCTGTGGGGACAGGGCAAACAGGCCTTTATGGAAAGTTTTCACAAACGGTTCGGATTAAAAGGAACTGCCATTACCGCCGTAGATTTGGTGCGCGGACTTGCAAAACTTATCGGGTTCGATTTAATCGCCGTAAAAGGCGCAACAGGCTTTATCGACACCAACTACCAGGGCAAGGCCGCAGCGGCAATAGATGCGCTTAATAAATACGACATTGTGCTTGTGCATGTGGAAGCTCCGGACGAGGCAGGACACGCCGGAAGCTGGGATATAAAACGCAAAGCTGTCGAATTGATTGACCTGCACGTTGTCGGGCCTATTTTGGATGCCCTGCAAAAATTCGACAAATGGCGAATTTTAGTTATGCCGGACCACGCAACACCGATTGCCACAAGGTCGCACAGCGGTGAACCTGTGCCTTTTGCTATGGCCGGAGCAGGCATTGGCGGAATGCTACATGAGCCTTTCAGCGAGGCTAACGCAGCCCGGACGGGTTTTGTAATTGAACACGGACATGAGCTGATTGAATATTTTATTAAACATTAGAGAATGAAACAGAGGTTATGGCAATAATAGTTCAGAAGTTTGGCGGCACATCGGTCGCCACGGCGGATAAGATTCGCAAAGCCGCCAAACGAGCTATGCAGGCCGTCAAGTCCGGCAACAGTGCAGTAGTAGTTGCCTCGGCTCGCGGACACCAGACCGATGAACTTATCGCAGATGCTATGGAACTGAATCTCAATCCCCCCAAACGCGAAATGGATCAGTTGCTAAGCACCGGCGAGCAGCAGACGGTTGCTCTTATGGCAATTGCAATGGACGCAATGGGCCAGCCTGCCGTGAGTATGACCGGCGCACAGATTGGAATGATTACCGACGGGGTATTCAGCAAAGCCCGCATAAAGAGCATTGACTCCGACACAATCAGGCGTCATCTTAACGACGGCAAAATTGTAATTGTAGCCGGCTTTCAGGGCATCGACGACGAGGGCAATATCACAACGCTCGGTCGCGGCGGCTCAGATACAAGCGCGGTGGCTTTGGCTGCTGCGCTGGGAGCGGAAGTGTGCGAAATATACACCGATGTTGACGGCGTATATACCACGGACCCGCGAATATTCAAAAAAGCCGTCAAGATCAATCAGATAAGTTATGACGAGATGCTCGAACTGGCAAGTCTCGGTGCAGGCGTTATGCACAGCAGAGCCATCGAATTTGGAAAAAAATATAACGTAAAAATTCACGTCCGCAGCAGTCTTGCGGATGTGGAGGGGACTTTAATTACTCACGAGGTGCCACAAATGGAAGGTATTCTTGTATCCGGAGCAACTATACAAAGAGAGCTGGCAAAGATAGATCTTGTCGGCGTCGATAACAAGCCCGGCAATGCGGCAAAGATTTTCGCACATCTTGCCAAACATAAGGTCGTCGTCAACGATATAATCCAGACCGAACGCAGCGCCGAAAAGGCCAGCATTTCCTTTACGGTCGGCAAAAACGACCTGAGCGACGCCAAAAAAGCAATCGACGAAATCAAGAACGCCGTACACTGCGATTCGGTATTTGCCCGTGAAGATATGGCCGAGGTGTCGGTGGTGGGCGTGGGAATGAGAACGCATTACGGCGTAGCCAATATTATGTTTGACGCCCTTGCGAAGGCCAAAATCAATATCGATTCCATAACTACAAGCGAAATCAGAATAAGCTGTCTTGTAGAACGCAGCCAGGGCGAAAAAGCCCTTGAGACCGTCTGCAACGCCTTTCAGCTCGACAGGCCGGTGGATAAGAGGACATATTAAAAGAAAGTAAGTTAAAAGCAAAAAGTCAAAAGTGTTTATTGCCAACAGAGTATTGACCGCCGCTTTTTACTTTTAACTTATGGTTTTGACTTTTGACTTTTTACTTTCCCGGGACAGACGTGCGGGGTTGTCAGCTCAGACGCCTGCCGTCGGGGTCAGATTTGCGCAAAGTTGCGATTGCATTATACTGATGACCCGCAGGACAGGCCTGCGGGCTGACAAATATGCTGTCGTGCCGACGGCGGCTAAACAATGTTAAATGTTAAATGTTAAATGCCAAATGATATTCTGCCAACAGTAAACAGACAGGAAATTCTTTGCGCTGAGTTGCCGGCAGACCCGTGCGGTCTTGTAATTTTTGGGGCATCCGGCGACCTGACTCGCAGAAAACTCCTCGGCAGTCTGTTTGAACTTTATAAAAAAGACCTGCTGACTGAGCCGTTTTACGTCCTCGGCTGCGGGCGTTCACAGATGTCCGACGAGCAATTTCGGCAAATCGTTTCGGAACTGCTTTTGCCGATGTCGCCGTCATCTCATAAAACGCAGGCATTTCTGGAAAAAATATTTTTCACTGCCGGCGATTACGACAACGGCTCAATTTACCGCAACATCAAAAACAGGCTCGATGATCTTGACCGGAAATTAAATGTCCGCGGCAGGCATATTTTTTATCTTTCCGTTCCGCCGGATATTTACGCCGATGTTGCGCAGGGCCTGGGCAGCGCAGGCCTTGCCCAGTCCCCTGCCGCAATAGTCATCGAAAAACCTTTCGGACGGGATTTACAGTCTGCTGTAACTTTGAACAAGGCTGTTCACGAATATTTTGATGAATCGCAGATATACCGCATTGACCATTATATGGGCAAGGAAACCGTTCAGAATATTCTGATGTTCCGCTTTGCCAATGCTATTTTCGAGCCGGTATGGAATAGAAATTATATTGACCATGTGCAGATTACCATTGCCGAGTCTATTGGCGTGGAGCATCGCGCCGCCTATTACGAGACCAGCGGCGCTATACGGGATATGTTTCAAAACCACATGATGAGTATGCTCGGGCTTGTGGCAATGGAGCCTCCGCTGAGCTTTCACGCCGAACATATTCGCAACGAAAAGATTAAGCTGCTAAGCTCCATAAGACCAATCGATTTGCATGACGGCGACCAGGAGTTTGTGCGGGGTCAGTACACAGGCGGAGTTATCGACGGCAAACCGGTCGCAGGATACAGACAGGAACACGGCGTTCGGCCTGATTCGCAGACCGAAACTTACATCGCCGCCAGACTTTATATCGACAACTGGCGATGGCAGGGAGTGCCTTTTTATCTGCGAACCGGAAAGCGACTGCCGCAGCGGCTCACTGAAATTGCCATAGAATTCAAGCCTGTGCCTCATTCGCTGTTTGCATCGATAGGGCTTGATTCGTTTCCGCCGAACGTTCTGGTTTTGAAGATTCAGCCGGACGAGGGGATAAGCCTGAGTTTTCAGGCCAAACGCCCCGGCTCAAAAGCCTGTATGGCTACGCTCAATATGGATTTTAATTACGCCGAGGTTTTCGGCCATCAGCCGCCCGAGGCATATCAAAGACTGCTGCTGGACTGCATGACCGGCGACCAGACGCTTTTTGTGCGCCAGGATGATGTGGAATACTGCTGGTCGCTGCTTGAGCCTGTTTTGCGGGGCTGCACACAAGGCGCTATGCCGCTGTATGACTATCCGGCAGGCGCACAAAGTTTCCCAGCCGCGGATAACCTGCTGCACAAGAACGGCCGTGCATGGCGAAAAATCTAAAATCAGACGCGGACAATAAACATTTAACATTGAACATCGAACATTTAACACTGCTTATTTTGAAATCTATAATCTAATTCTACTACGCTATATTGCCTTTAGCTATTGTAATCTAATTTCTTATAATAT
>DYLR01000010.1:0-8302 GCA_020721975.1 Blastopirellula marina
ATTCGGGGCCTTTGTACTCCTTAATAAGCTCGTCAATCAACTGTTCCTGTGTCTTCGGGTCCATAGAATTCCTTTCGTGTTAAAAGTTTAGCAATTCTATGACCATTTACACAGTTTATTTTACACCCTCTGAATTTTACAGAAGGTTTTCTGTAAATCTCACAATGGGGGAAGTTTGACAATAATTGGTTGTTCTATTTCTGTTTCCTGTTCTACGAGATTCATTCGGTACATCATATCAAGTTTGTTTTGTGCTATGGTGCATCCCTGTCTGGCAGCAATAGAAAACAGACCGGCCGCCTGCTTATAATCCTTTGGAACACCCCGGCCTTTTGTGTACATCAAAGCTAAATTAGTCTGTGCAACTGCATAGCCGTTATCGGCGGCAAGCCTCAGCCATTTGGCTGCCTGCTTATCATTTTGAGAAACTCCCAGTCCATTGAGATACATCAATCCCAACCTGCTTTGTGCAAGGGTAAATCCCTGTTTGGCAGCACGCTCAAACCACTCGGCAGCTTTCTTATAATCCTGAGATACACCCAATCCTTTGTAGTACATCCAGCCTAAAGTGTACTGGGATTGTGCAAGATTTTTTTCAGCGGCAGGTCGTAACCATTGAATCGCCTGACGATAGTCCTGAGCGACACCATCTCCCTGATAGTACATCAGAGCAAGATTGTTTTGAGATTCGGCATACCCCTGCCTGGCGGCAATGGTGTACCACTCGACGGCCTGCTTGTAATTTTTCGTTACACCATGTCCTTCATAGTACATCACTCCAAGTGTATGTTGAGCAACCGGAGAATTCTGATCAGCGGCCAGACGAAACCAGTCTATCGCTTTATTATAGTCACGGGAAACCCCAAGCCCTTTGAGATATAATAATCCAAGACAGCATTGGGCACTGGCAGTACCTTGTTCAGCGGCAAGTTCAAACCATTTTTTTGCCTCGATATAATCCTGAGGAATTCCTTTTCCTTCCATATACATTAAACCCAGGTTGTTTTGTGCAGGCGCATATCCCTGCTCGGCAGCAAGTCGATACCATTCTGCAGCTTTGGCAGGCAACCGCAGAACGCCTTGTCCCCTCTCATACATCAGTCCAAGATTGTTTTGTGCAGGCGCATATCCCTGCTCGGCAGAAATTCGCAGCCATTTAACCGATTGTCTGTCGTCATGCGAAACACCTGTTCCGTCACGATACATCGAACCAAGCGCAGCCTGTGCGCAGGCATTCCCTTCCTGCGCGGCACGATGAAGCAGTTTTTTTGCTTTCTTAAAATCCTGTTCAAAAACTTCACCGCGTGCGTACATTATGCCAAGATTATTCAGTGCGGAATTATTTTCCTGTTCAGCGGCAAGTTGAAACAATCTCGCAGCTTCTTTATTATCCTCAGCAAAACCTTTACCTTTGTAGTACATCATACCGAGGTTATTCTGAGCGGGAGCAAATCCTTTGTCAGCAGAAAGCTTGTACCAGTAAGCGGCTTTATTATAGTTTTGTTCAATTCCCTGGCCTTGTTCGTACATTAAACCCATATAAAACTGTGCACCGCTGTCGCCATTTTCAGCTAACGGTCTAAATTCTGAAAAAGCGGTTGTATAATCCTTTTTATCATACGCAGCCAGTCCTTTGTCAAAATCGCCGCTGCCTGTCGCCAGAGAACATAACAAAGTTAGTATAATGCAAATATCAGTATTGAAAATAAACGTTAACTTTTTTTTATCATTACTTCTTAACATAAATGTACTCCCTTCTAAAAGTATAAGAAATTATCGACCTGTTGGAGCTATTGGTTAATCAGTTTGTGCATATACACAACTTGAGGCCATCGTCAGAGCGATTGGGCAATTTTGCTTTGTCAAATGCGCTTAAGCCGGGGAGATATTCCAAAATTATTGCTTTTTTAACACGGCCTTAACAGATTTTTAATGAAGACCTGTTATTTAATCAAGACACAACAGTTTATTTGAACAAAAACAGATAAACAATCTTCCGGGTGGGAATGTCAACTTTGTGTCATCCGGTACTAAATAATTCAGGTATAAAAATATGAGTAATCAAAACAAGAACGAGATGGATTTTAAAAAAAAATTGGAATTAAACAGCGATAAATTTACGACAGCATTGGTCTCCATTATTTTTGTTGCCTGTTTTTTTTCTTCTATTGCCGTATCAAACAATAAATCTGCTGAAGATATTGAAAATGCACGGCTGGCAGTTGAAAAATGGATTGAAACTCAGGCTACTATTTCCAGGGAAAAACGCGACTTTGAACTGTCCAAAGAAACTCTTAATGAGCGAATTGACCTTGTCAAACGTGAAATAGACTCTCTTCGCGGCAAAATCGACCAGGTCAAAGAAAACATTGCTCAAACAGACAAAAAAAGGGCCGAGATATTTGCAGAAAATGAAAAACTTAAAAAGGCGTCCAATTCACTTAGTAATATCCTGGTTGCACTTGAAGAACGTACTAAGCAGCTGCTGAAACGACTGCCTGATACAATCCGGGAGCGTGTTAAACCGCTTAGTCAGCGTCTGCCGGATGACGCCGGACAAAACAAGCTGTCAATATCAGAACGCTTTCAAAATGTTGTGGGTATTTTAAATGAGATAGACAAGTTCAACAGAGAAATTTCGCTTACCAGTGAAGTTCAGAAATTAGCCGACGGCAGTTCTGTCGAGGTTACTGCTTTGTATATCGGGATTGGGCAGGGATATTACGCCAATGCCGGCGGAAACATTGCCGGGACAGCAACGGCATCAGACAATGGCTGGGTTTGGAAGCCTGCCAATGAAGCTGCCGGGCAAATTGCCGATGCCATCGCCATATTAAAAAATGAAAAGGTGGCTTGCTTTGTACAGTTGCCTGTCGAAATAAAATAACCTGAAGAATAGGTCTGCTTACAATTTATGAAAATGAAAAATATATTTGTCTGCTGTGTAGTTTTAGTTCTGCTTAACTCGCCGGCTTTCAGCGCAGAGGATCAGAATGAGCCGAATTCTGTCGCTGCTGAACCCAATGCCGCTGTTTCTGAACAAGATGACGTTGCCGGCAATAATTTTGGGCATGTTTTAGACACCGCGCAGCAGCAACTCAAGGACAGTCTTGCAGAACTGAGCAGGCTGCGGGAACAAATAGCTGCCGAAACAATCCCCCTTAGCCGCAAACTCAGCGAGCTTGAGAACGAATTATCCGATGTTCGGCTTGAGTATCAGAAAGAAACGTCAATCCTTGACAGTCGTACGCTGGATCTGAGCAACTTAAATTCTGAAATAAAATCACGTCAGCAGGAAGCCGCATACATTTCAAATCTGCTTGGCGAGTATATTCGCAATTTTGAATCGCGTCTGCATATTGCGGAAATTCAGCGATACCGCCAGCCGCTTGAAGCAGCCAGATTGGCGCCCGAAAACAGCAACCTTTCCGAACAGGAAATTTTTCAGGCACAGGCCGAAATTTTGACGGTTTCGCTTGACAGGTTGTTTGACTCGCTTGGCGGCGCTCGATTTGAAGGCAGCGCGTCGGATTCGAGCGGCTCGATACATCATGGGAACTTTATATTGCTCGGACCTGTAGCTGTTTTCCAGTCTGATGACAATAAATATGTCGGAACCATTGAGCAGCGGCTTGGTTCGCTTGAACCGGCAATCGTTGAATTTGGAAACCCCGCCGATGCAAACGCAGCTTCAAAAATTGTCTCCAGTTTATCCGGGCTGCTTCCGCTTGACCCAACTTTGGGAAATGCCCACAAAATAGAGCAAACCAAAGAGACTATTGTTGAGCATATCAAAAAAGGCGGCGTGGTAATGTATCCGATATTTGCCCTTGCCGGCGCTGCGCTGCTGGTCGCACTTTCCAAATGGTTTTATTTGTCGTTTATGCGAAAACCGTCACAGAAACGCATACGTGAATTGCTCGATGCTGTTGCAAAGCATGACGACAAGGCTGTAAGGGAAAAAGTCAGGGCGATTAAAGGGCCGGTCGGCAAAATGCTGTCTATCGGCGTGGAACATTTAAATGAACCCCGTGAACTAATCGAAGAGGTAATGTATGAGGATGTTCTTGCTGCGCGCCTGCGGTTCAATAGTTTTCTGCCATTTGTTGCTCTTAGCGCATCATCGGCGCCTCTTCTCGGCCTTCTGGGAACGGTAACCGGAATTATTAACACATTTAAGTTGATGACAGTTTACGGCTCCGGCGATATTAAAACGCTTTCTGCAGGTATTTCCGAAGCGCTTATCACCACTGAATACGGCCTGTACGTGGCTATTCCTTCGCTTTTGATATATGCCTTCCTGTCGCGCAAGGCACGCGGTCTGGTGGATTCAATGGAAAAAGCGGCCACTGCATTCATCAACCAGGTCAGCAAAACACCTTATCGACATGACGGCAGTACCAATATATCTGTCGAAACTGTCGGCCAGATGCGGGAAACTCGTCATAATGCCGGTGGGGACGGCGGAGAAACGCTGTCTATAAATCTTGCACCGGCCAGACCGTACTTAAGAGATTCTGCCGGGGCTGTTATGAATACAAAACTGCTGAGTGTGGAAAAAACCGCCACTGTAGCCCAGGCTATTGACAAGATTCGGACATCGGAATTCGGTCACGATATTGATATGGTGTTCATCGTGGACAAAAACGGCAAATATACAGGCCATGTTCCGTTTCGCCATTTGTTAATATGGCCGGAACATACAAGCATTGAGTCGCTGCCCTGTGCGAAATCCATGTCTGTTCGTGTGGATACTCATATCAGCGAGGTACATAATATCTTCGACAGGCATGGTATCGGCAGCGTACCGGTGCTTGACTTCAATGATAAATTAGTAGGGTGGATTGCCCGCAGTAATGGAAACGGAGGTCAGAAATGAATGCAATAACCGAACATCTTATTACATTATGGCAGCAGGCTCTTGGTATCTGGGTTTCAGGCGGATGGTGTATGCCTCCAATAGCAATTACGGCGCTGGTGATGTTTGCGCTGGGTATGAATACATATATCAGATTACGGGAAACCGGTTTTCGCTCCGTACCCGAAAAAACATGGCGGCGCTGGATTGAAACTTCACCCGAGAGAAAAGGTACAATTGGAGAACTGCTCGATTTCGTTGTCGGGGGCAATTCCATAAAAGATATTTCCGTACGTTTTGAAGAATTGCGCATAACTGCGGTTGCCCCGTTTGAGCGGGACCTGCGCGTTATGAAAATTTGTGTTACCGTATCGCCGCTGTTGGGATTACTCGGAACAGTAACCGGAATGTTGACAACTTTTTCTGCGCTTGCATCCGGCTCAGGGGGCGAAAAAACGATGGCAATGGTATCAGCCGGCATTTCTGAAGCTCTGATTACAACGGAAACCGGGCTTGTTGTTGCTCTGCCGGGGCTGTTTATCCATTATATACTTCTTAGAAATCTCGAAAGATACAAGTCTTTTCTGGCCCACGTGGAATCAGTTTGCACTCAGCAGCTCTATAGAAAACAACAAAAAGCCGCCATGCCGTGTACACGGATTCTTGAATATATTTCGCAAACCGACGCGGTTTGCAGTTCGCAGCAGGACAGGGCATTAGCGGTATCGTTATAAAGCTCATATCAAAAGTTTAATGTCGAGGAAGCCTATGGGACGTTTTCGTCAAACATCATCAGATGACAGCGGTGAAGGAGGAATCGATATATCACCGCTTATTGATTGCGTATTCATTCTTCTGATTTTCTTCATCGTAACCACTACTTTTGTTGAAGAAACAGGCGTTGAAGTGGATAAACCTCAGGCTGCATCTTCCGTACAACTGGAAAAGACAAGCATTCTCATTGCACTTACGGCAAAAGGAGAGGTTGTTTATGGGGGGCACGAAATTGGCTTCAGCGGCGTGCGTCCTCTTGTAAAACGGCTGCTGCAAAAAGAAATGGTTCCGGTTATCATTGAAGCCGATACTGCCGTGCAGTCGGGACTGCTGGTTCGATTAATTGACGAAGCCAAGCTGGCCGGGGCAGAAAAAGTAAGCATTGCCGCACGTAAATCCAAGGGTTAAGTATCAAATAATGGTAAAAAAGTATAAACGCAAACCATTTTGGATTATAAGGGAGTCTTTTCACAGCCTGCTGGTCGTCATCAGTGCAGTAGTGTTGACCCTGGTTTGTTTTCTCATATTGCCCCTGATGCAGACACTTGCGAAACCTCCAAATTCGGATTTGATTGTACGGTCCGTAGATACGGCCAGGCTTGAAGCTCCAGAGCCGCCTCCGGAAATAGAACAGCAGAAAGAACCGCAGCCGGAGGATAAGCCGCCGGAGCTTACGGAAAATGCGCCTCCGTTGGATCTTTCACAGCTTGAAGTGGCGCTAAATCCGGGTTTTGGCGAAGGTTTTTTGAGCGGCGACTTTGCCGTAAAGCTCAATACTGTCGCTTCAGGCAATCAGCAAACTGCTGATGCTTTATTTTCAATTGCCGACCTCGACCAGACTCCGCGTGTTGTTTATCAGCCTGCTCCAATTCTTAGTAAAGAATTAAGACAGAAAACTCCAGGCAGGGTTTATATCGTTTTTGTTGTTGACCAGCAGGGCAGAGTAGAAAACCCTGTAGTGCAAAATTCGAGCGACCCTGTTTTTGAAAAACCGGCCGTGGCTGCCGTCAAACAATGGAAATTCGAACCGGGTAAGCGCAACGGCAAGCCTGTAAAATTTCGTATGCGTGTGCCTATCACTTTTCCCAAAGGATAATAAATATGAACAAAATAAGCGTATGTGTTTCGTGTCCCGGATTTATTTACAGGTTCTGCCTGATATTAATCACTTCGGCAGGTGCTTATCTGTCAGGGGTACAGGCGGCACAGATGGATGTTCCTTTAGAGCCAAAGCTGTCCGGCCTGAGCAGGATGGAACTGGATATATTTAATGACCCTGTATTCAAAAAACGATTTATAGAAAGCTATATAGCCGAGACCGATATTGAGCCGCGAATCACTGTCGAGGAACGCGACCAGATTCAAAAAATACTCGAACTTATTTCTGCCGACAAAGCGAACGAGGCTGTAGAGAAACTCGAAAAACTCAGAAATGATGCCGCCAGTGCCGTTATTGATTTTACGCTGGCAAATATCTATTTCCAGCAGGAGAAACTTGAACAGGCCGCATCGATATATCAGGTCGCTGTCGGAAAATATCCCAAATTTCGGCGGGCATGGAAAAATTTAGGTCTGATTTATATTCGGCAGGGTGATTTTGAAAAGGCACAACCTGCCCTGTCACGTGTTATCGAACTTGGCGGCGGAGATGCCGTTACTTATGGTTTGCTTGGATATGCTTATTCATCACTCAACAATAATATTTCCGCTGAATCGGCTTATCGAATGGCTATCCTGCTTGACCCGGTTACTTTAGACTGGAAAATGGGTCTGGCACGCAGTCTGTTTAAACAAGAAAAATATTCCGATGCTGTTGCCATGTGCGGGCAGCTGATTGCGGATAAGCCTGACAGAGCAGACTTGTGGCTGCTTCAGGCAAACGCATATATCGGGCTTAATCAGCCTGTCAAAGCCGCTGAAATTTATACGCTGGTCGATCATCTCGGCAAATCCACCACCGATAGTCTCAATATGCTTGGCGACATCTATATAAATCAGGAACTTTATGATATGGCTGTTAAGTCCTACATAAGCGCCATGGAAAAAGATCCACAGCATAATGCCGACCGTGCCATTCGTGCGGCCAAAGTGTTGGCTGCGCGAGGCTCGCTCGAACAGACTCGCCAGATAATCGATTATATCGAGAAGAATGCAGGAAGTCTGAAAGACGACGCTCGAAAGGATTTGTTGAAATTGCGGGCACGTCTTGCCGTCGCAGACGGCTCAGGAGAAGAAGAGGTCAGGGTGCTTCAGGAAATAGTGGAATTGGACCCGCTGGATGGTGAAGCGCTGATTTTACTCGGGCAAAACAGCGCACGAAACGGGGATACGGAAAAGGCTGTTTTTTACTATGAAAGGGCTGAGGCAATTGAAAAATATGAAGCGGACGCCAGGGTTCGTCATGCCCAGCTTCTGGTTAAAAACGGCAAATATAACGAGGCTTTGCCGCTGCTGCGACGGGCTCAGGCAATAAAACCTCGTGATAACATTCAGGAATACCTTGAGCAGGTAGAGCGACTCGCCAAAAACCAATCCAATTGAATTTATACTCTTTACGATTAGATTCTTCCATTTTCAAGCGGCTTGAATGTGGAAGTCTTCGGTTAATAACGCCTGTAATTCCGACAGATATTTTTCCCGCTTTCGGAAAAAGTTTTCACACGCCCGCGT
>DYLR01000010.1:8402-27702 GCA_020721975.1 Blastopirellula marina
GGCCATTTGTAATGGCGAAGCTTCAAGGGAAGCCCAAAAATATCTTCAATTTACCGAAAAACAGCGCCTTATGGAAGACTTGTTGCCACAGGCAAGAAAAATGATTAACGAACCACCGTACCCTCGTTTGCCCGAAGCTATCGTAAAATTAATGGCTGACCATAACCAAACAATTACTTTTAGAGATGCAGAAGCATTCATTAAAAATAAAGGAAAACCGCCTTCAACGCCTGCTAATCCGCCGTCTGACGAGGTGCCTGAGAATATTCTTGCAAACGAAAAGAAAAAATTTGATCCTAATCAACCTCCTAACCTGTATTTCACAAAAATTATTTCTGCCAAAGTTGAAAATCAAAGTGCAAGTAATTGGAATGACTTATTAAGGTCTGCGACTACTATTGCTTTCCAACACGGCTGGTCAGTAGATAAAGTAGCAGAGCTTGGTATTCCCATTGTACCGGGCCATAAGACTGATAGTGGTTATACTCCTATACCAAATACCAATGCTTCCATTCAAAATGTTGATGCTAATAAAGCCTTTCGGTTCACATTCCTTTTAGCCCAAAAACTTCGATTGAGCATTAAAGTTTCATTTAAGTGGCGAGATAAAGAAGGCGCGGCATATCCAGGGCAAGAAGGTTTGCTTGAATGGCCGTAAAGTTGACAAAGCATTGAATCGAAAGGCGGGATATGAGAATTCATATTGTATAATATAACCTTTCCGGACAGGCTCGTTATTTCTCCATTGCCCCATTTTTACTCATTATTGAGGTATTCACTGAGTTTTTCCATAGCGCTTCGCTGAATCTGGCGGACTCGCTCGCGGGTAAGCCCCATTTGCCGGGCTATTTCCTTGAGCATCATCGGCTCGCTGCCGTCGAGTCCGAATCGCAACGTAAGCGTCTGTGCCTCGCGAGGCTCAAGCCTGTTCAGCAGATTTTTAAGTTTGCCTATCTGCTCGCTGTTCATCATAACCGTCTCAGGCGAAGGCATAGTACGGTCCGTAATCGTATCTTTCAGACCCAAATTAGGCTCAGCCGATTCGCCGGCCACGCCCAGTTCAGCAGAATCAATGATTTCCTTCACGGCCTTGACTTTTCTCAGCGGCAATTTCATTTCCTTTGCCATTTGCTCCAGAGAAGGCTCTTTGCCGAGTCTGGTCAGCATATCCGCAGCGGTTTGTCTATACTGATTAACTATTTCCACCATATACGTCGGTATGTGCAGCGGGCCGCAATCGAGCAGCACGGCACGTTTGATAGCCTGCTTAATCCACCACGCTGCGTAAGTGCTGAACCGCACGCCCACAGCAGGGTCGAATGAATCCACCGCGCGCATCAGTCCGATATTGCCTTCCTCAATTAAATCGCTTAATGCAGGGCCTCTGCCTGTGTATTTCTTTGCGATATTCACCACCAGCCTGAGATTGCTGCGTATAATCTGGTCGCGGGCAATGGGGTCGTTTAATTCCATTACCTTTCTGGCAAGGTCTGCTTCTTGCTGTCTGCTTAACAGCGGTGTTTCGTCGATTTCCTTCAAATATTCAGCTATTGTCGTATCAAATATCATTATGCGCTCCATATAGAATTAACTTACCGGTTAAATCGGCGGAAAATGACGGCTTGTGAAGCGCAAAAAAAAGCCCCCGGCAAAATCGGGGGCTTAAAGCGTTAATTTGAATATCAAGCGTCCGACAGACAAATTTATCCGGACGTTTATGTTTTTAACGGCCTGTCATTCTTCAAGACCGCCGCGTGTCGGCCGCGGCTGAGGCTGCTGTTCAGGCTCGCCTGTTGTTTCTGTTGTTTCCGCAGGTGCAACTGACTTGCTTTCCTGCTCGGCTGCCCACTGAACCCTGCGAATAGAAAGGCCTATCTTTCGGGCGTCGGTATCGACGCGGAGAATCTTGACCTCCACCTCGTCGCCGGGCTTGACGACATCCTGCGGCGAATCGACCTTCTGGTCGGAAAGTTCTGAAATATGCAGAAGGCCTTCCAGGCCGGGTTCAAGTTCGACAAATACTCCAAAATTGGTGAGCTTAGTTATTTTGCCGTGAACAATCTGGCCGGGTATATATTTTTCCGGTATCGCGTGCAGCCACGGGTCTTCGGTGAGCTGCTTGACGCCGAGGCTGATGCGCTGTTTATTCTCGTCGACATCAAGCACGACACATTTAAGTTCCTTGCCCTTTTCGAGAAATTCGCCGGGGTGATTGAATTTTTTCGTCCAGCTTAAATCCGAGATATGCACAAG
The DNA here is from genome assembly GCA_020721975.1 of Blastopirellula marina. Taxonomy (GTDB): domain Bacteria; phylum Planctomycetota; class Phycisphaerae; order Sedimentisphaerales; family UBA12454; genus DYLR01. The sequence goes on from DYLR01000010.1 coordinate 10,656, forward strand.
ACCGTCAATGCCCGGTTCAATTTCGACAAATGCGCCGTAATTCGTCAGGCTGGTTACTTTGACGGTAACGATTGTGCCGGGCGGATATTTCTGAGAGGCTACCGCCCATGGGTTCATCTCAAGCTGCTTTACGCCGAGCGAGATTTCCTGTTTTTCTTTGTTCACGTCAAGCACAATGCATTCTATCTGCTGGCCGAGTTCGTAAATGTCGGCGGGGTGAACGATTCGCTTTGTCCAGCTCATTTCGCTGATATGCACCAGGCCTTCAACGCCTTCTTCGAGCCTTACAAAAATGCCGTAATTCATTACGTTGACCACCTGACCCTTCACGCGACAGCCGATTGGATATTTGTTCTCGATGTTTTCCCACGGGCTTGCGGTCTTTTGTTTGAGTCCAAGCGAGACTTTTTCCGTAGCCTTGTCAACGGCAATCACGATGCATTCAATTTCCTGGTCTATCTGCACAACCTCGGACGGATGATTTACCCGTCCCCACGACAGGTCCGAAATATGCAGCAGGCCGTCGAGGCCGCCCAAATCCACGAATACGCCGAAATCGGCAATATTCTTGACTACGCCTTTGCGAATCTGGCCGACTTCAATTTCGGACAGGAGTTTTTCCTTGCTTGCCGAACGGGTTTCCTCGATTACCTTACGCCGCGAAATTACGATATTGTGATTATCCGTGTCAATCTTGAGAATCTGGCAGTCGATTTTTTCGCCGATGAATCTGGAAATATCGCCGGGCTTGCGGATGTCAACCTGCGAGGCCGGCAGGAACACAGGCACACCGATATCCACCAGCAGCCCGCCCTTGATTCTTCGCACGACTGTGCCGGTAACCATATCGCCTTCCTTTTTGGTAGTAACGATACGTTCCCAGCCGCGAATGCGGTCTGCCTTGCGTTTGCTCAGCAGTATCATACCGCCTGCGTCAACCTCCTCCAGCAGGACTTCAATTTCCCTGCCTGTCTGGATTTCGGACGGGTCGTCGAATTCCGTAACGTCAACGACGCCTTCGGATTTCAAACCGATTTCAAGTACCACGTCGCTGCCGATTTGCTGCGTAATGCGTCCCTTGATGATATTACCCGGCACAAGCGCGTCGATTTTCCTGTCCAGCGCCTGACCGAGCATCTGATTTTCCTCCTGCCCGAACATGGCATTGACTTCGGCTTCAAGCTGTTCCATCGTCAGGCCAAGTTCATTGATAATATTTCTGTCAACCATTAAAAACCTTTCTTTCCGTTTTAGTGGGGAGTAATCATTGACCACGCCATGCCCCACATAACATTTTACACGGCGTATCCGTTAGCCCGCCGATTTATTCGGGGGGTTCTTCATTGTATTATTTAACCGCGGATTAACGCGGATTAACGCGGATTTTTCTAAAACCTATAACTTTAAGAGTCTTTCGACAAACTCATCAATGACCCACTTTGGCGTAGATGCTCCTGCGGTAACGCCGGCCAGAGATTTGCCAAAAACTATCCTTATATCAAGTTCGTCAGCATTTTGCAAATGAAAGGTATTCGGATTGTGTTTTTTGCACAGCTCGGCCAGCTTGCGGGTATTGGCGGAATGCAACCCGCCAAGTACAAACATCACATCAACCTGCCGGCAAAGCTCTACCGCACAGGTCTGCCGTTTTTTAGCCTCATTGCAGAGCGTATCGACAACTTTCAGCTCGGTAAAGCCGTTTTTGACGATTTCTGCCAGCATCCGGGCAAAATGCTCCGGGCTTTGCGTGGTCTGACAAACAATGCCTAACTTCTTATCCCTGGGCAGGTTAAGAATATCACCCTCGTTGCCTACCACGATGATTCCATCGGCCTGGCCTACAACGGCCTGCACTTCAGGATGACCTTTATCTCCAATAATAACAACGGTATAACCGTCATCATACATCGATTTGGCGATTTTCTGGAGTCTTTTCACTAAAATACATGTAGCATCCACAATTTCGAGGCCTTTTTGGCGAATTTTTTTTATTTGCTCGTTCGTTGCCCCGTGCGAACGGATAAGAACTGTGCCGCTGTTGTCGGATATTTCGTCGATGTCTTTTACCGTTTTTAAGCCCTTGCCGGCCAGACGTGAAACAACGTCTTTGTTATGGATTATTTCTCCCAGCGAAAAGACGGTGTGGTTTTTTTCGAGCGTACTTTCCGCAATTTTGATGGCATTTGTTACGCCGGGACAAAACCCGCATCTTTCCGCGATAATGACTTTCATAATTTTTTCCCGTAAAAACTTACAAGCATACTTCCCCATTTGCGCCGGTCAATCAGTTTTAGGCTGCCGTACTCTTCAAGAGGTACACAATGACTTTCCGTTCTGAATACGACAATGCCGTTATCGGCCAGTTGTTTGGGCAGTATTGTGAGCAATTTGCCGGACAGGGAGGTTTCATCTAAATCCCTGCTTTGCGCATAAGGGGGGTCAACAAAAATCAGACTATAACCTGCGGAGCAGTCGATTGCAGGTGCGCCGATTTTAAATGCGTCGGCGCGTACAACTTTACTTTGCCCGGCAAAGCCCGCCTTTTCTATATTTTTTTCGAGTATTGCTATAACGCCGCCGCTGATTTCCACAAACAAACAAAATTTTGCGCCCCGGCTTACTGCTTCAAGCCCGAATGAGCCTGTGCCGCAGAATAAATCCGCGATGTAATTATCCTGCACTAAGTTATATTTATAAAGTACGTCAAAGACTGATTCCTTTACGCGGTCGGTGATTGGGCGGGTGCCGAAATCTTTCGGCGGCAAAATTGTCATTCCGCGTTTTAAGCCTGAAATAATCCGCATTTTATTATTTTACCGCTCTATTACTTTCGCTGCTCTGTTCGTTTGTCAATATCGGTTCGAGATTCAAATCCTTCAGCATTTGCATATCGTCTTCAATTTTTCTTCCGGCCGTAGTTAGATAATCGCCGACCATAAGCGATGTTGCCCCTGCGTAAAAAATCCAGCTCTGCATATCGCGCAAATTAAGCACGCGACCGCCGGCAATTTTCAAATGTGCCTTCGGCAGTATAAATCGATACATTGCGATAATTCGCAGGATTTCCGCCGGCTCAGGCGGTTTGCGGTCGCCCAGCGGCGTGCCCGGAATCGGATGCAGAAAATTCATCGGTACTGTGTCCGCACCAAGCTGCCGCAGTTCCAGCGCCATATCGATACGGTCTTCATCGCTTTCACCCAAGCCGAATATTCCGCCTGCACATACGCCAAGCCCAGCCTGCACAGCCGCTTTGATTGTTTCAACGCGTTCGCTGTAACTGTGCGTGCTTACAATTTGCGGGAAAAACCGCCGGGATGTTTCAAGATTGTGGTTATAACGCGCAAATCCCGCCGCCTTTAATCGATGCGCCTGTTGCTTGCTTATAATGCCAAGACCGCAGCACAGTTTGACCGGCAATTTTGACCTGATAACGGCTGCAAGTTTTTCAAGCCTTTGCAATTCCTGCTCCGATATCGTTTTGCCGCTGTAAACTATGCCGAAGTTCGGCACTTTGTTTTTACACGCCTTTTCGGCAGCGGCGATTATATCATCGTCGCCTGTATATCCGGCGTCGGCAATGTGTGTTTTATAACGGCTCGACTGCGCACAGAACGCACAATCCTGGCTGCATCCTCCCAGCCTGCCCGGCACGATCGAACAAAGTTTGACTTTATTGCCGAAATTGTGCAGGCGAATCTGATTTGCCCAATAGAGCAAATCGTGCGGATGTGCCGCCGATTCTTTTATAAGCTCAGAAATTTCTTTGCGGTCGAGTTGTCCGCCGGTCAGAATCTTCTGCGCGGTTTGCAATATGTAAATATTCATAGGCATTTAATAGGGGACAGTCACCTATTTTTCAAATCTCAACCGCAAAAAATGGGGACTGGCACAAGCGCAGCCGCGTTTTTACGCGGCAAGACGTGCCTGTACCCTTTTTTTGCGAAAGTGTTGTCTTAATTCTTATTCGGATTCCAATTTTGGTCTGCCGACAGGCAATAATAGGTGACTGTCCCCTATTGTTACCCCCTATTGTTACCTGTTGATTATTGCCGCGCTGGGTAATATGATGCGGCACACCCGGCACAACTATTCTTGCAAATCTTGGCATGACATAAAAAATAATCCCCCGTCATTCTGTTGTCAATTAAAAAATAGGTGACTGTCCCCTATTATCTCTGTTCCCTATTATCTCAAAAAATTCCATATTTTTTCATTTTACACTTGACATAGCGGGGAGGGGAGGGGTATAATGTGGAGCGTACAGATAGGTAAGTTCTTTGACAGGACTTGCAAGAAAGAAGCAAGTGAGAGTGAAAAAGAAGGAAAGAGAACGGTTTTGTACGCATAGTCAGAATGGGTACTCCCCTTTCGTTCTTTCATTTCACTCAACATCAGCTTTCGCTTCTTAAAATCGTATTGTTTAAATTTTTGGAGAATACTCAAATGAAAACAATAAATGGTTTTATGCTGACAGCAGTAATACTGTTTGCTGTTGTTTCGGGGACTGCGGATGCAGGCGGGCTTGTTGGAGATTATCGTTTTATCAAGATTACCGACGATCCGTGCGATCAGCCGTATGCCGACATCTGGGGTAAAAACATTGTCTGGCAACAGACAGATGAGACCGGCAATATCTATTGCAGGAATCTTGATACAGGCACAGTCAGTAAACTGACCGGAAATCCGGGCGGACTCACTTACGGCAATTCGCGCCCGGCCATCTATCAGAACCTGGTCGTTTTTGGCGGTACGAGTGATGACCCTCACCCTCAGAATGTAGATGTATGGCTGTACGACCTTGATAAGGATGTTACAAAAAGAATATCTTCACAGCAAGCCTGGCAGTATTATGCCCGCATCTGGGACAGGTATATCGTCTGGGTGGACTGGCGCAATATGCCGGCGAACCCTTTTGACCCGGCCAACCATGATATTTTCGCCTATGATATCCAGACGGAAATGGAGTTTCCGATTTGCACAAACACGGCCGATGAACTCTGGCCCGATGTATGGGAGCACTATATCGTCTATCAGAGCAATCGATATGGCAAATATGACATCTTCGTTTATGATATTAACGCTACAACCGAAACCAGAATCACCGACGGCAACGATTACGATGCTTGGCAGCCAAGAATTTATAACGGGCGAGTCGTTTGGTGCGGCGGGCCAAGAGAATCACAAGGACAGGTGCACATAAAGGACATATTCACCGGCCAGCGGTGGGAAACACCGGTTTTGCCATACGCTGCTTTCGATGCGAGAATTTCCGACAACTATGTCGTTTGGCGTTCAAATGAGTATGATAATCCGGAAATGCCGTACGACAACCTAATAAAGTGGAATTTCAAAGACTCGACAGATTATAGCGATGTAGGCTGGCTTGGATATGCGTTCTCGCAGGAGGGCTTTAATGTCTACAAAGATTTAATCGTTTTTGGCCAGCGAACTTCAAGAGGCCAGCAGATTAGTGATAATGATGTGTGGGTTGCGTGCGTATCGAGCGATTTAAACTGCGACGGCTTGATTAACTTTGCCGATTTTGCGGTGTTTGCAGAGCATTGGCTGCAGTGAGGGGAATAATAGGGGACAGTCACCTATTTTTCAAATCTCGAATAATAGGGGACAGTCACCTATTTTTCAAATCTCAACCGCAAAAAATGGGGACTGGCACAAGCGCAGCCGCGTTTTTACGCGGCAAGACGTGCCTGTACCCTTTTTTTGCGAAAGTGTTGTCTTAATTCTTATTCGGATTCCAATTTTGGTCTGCCGACAGGCAATGGTCTCAATCTCCGACCGACCGTTTTTTCGAGTTTGCTCAGAAAATTATCCGTTGCCAACGGCCGGCCTACATTTGTGCCAAGCCTGATTATTTTCATTTCCACTTCACTACAGCCTTGTCTGAGGGCATATTGCCAATCCACTCCCGTGGATATTCGTTTCCAATTGGTTATGCTCACAAGGCCATCCTCTTTGCTTTTGCCCACATGTACCGCTGCACTGCTCCAGGGGTACATCCACGGCAACCGCAGCAGTTTCGCCCGTACAGGATTAGTCTCGATATAACGCAACGCCAGCCAGAAATGCTTCCTGTCGAGCGGACATGAATAAAAGCGATTCTGCCACAAATGGCCGCTGCGGCTGTGCATCCGGTTTATATATTGAGTATAGCGGAAGTGTGCGCGACCGGCAGCTTTGGCGAGAGAATCTTCATTCTTTGGCGTAGCGATAAGGTGAATGTGATTGGTCATCAGGCAGTAGCCGAGAATGTCAAGTTCGAATTTTTTCGCCTCTTCGGCAAGTATTCGCAGATAGACCCTGTAATCATCATCAACAAAGAAAACGTCCTGTTGATTATTGCCGCGCTGGGTAATATGATGCGGCACGCCCGGCACAACTATTCTTGCAAATCTTGGCATGACATAAAAAATAATCCCCCGTCATTCTGTTGTCAATTAAAAAATAGGTGACTGTCCCCTATTATCTCTGTGTTTTGCACTATCAGGCAATAATTGTCTCGAACGGCCTTGCGACATTTCTAAAATCGTCCGCAGCCAGATATACCGTTCGCCACTTTGTTGAGCGTCTTTTCATAAGCCGCCGATATTCGTTTACATCAGCAGCCAGAAACAGATAATTACAGTTGTCGAATTCGTACAATTGCCTGCCGTCGGTGTCAATATCGACGTTCACGACCATATATGCAAACACAAACAAGGCAAGCGATTTATCAAACACCTTCTGCCAGGCCGACATCCCCTCCACATCTTCAATTCCAACCCAGTTTTGTAAATTTGTCAGGCCTGTAAGCGATATACCTGTAAATCGCCGTCCCTTTAATTCAATCAGCAATTCCCCGCATCGTCGCGTGTGAACAATAAAGTCTAATGACTTAATATGAACATTTGCAAGAGCCGTCCGTTTTTGCTGGTCAACCGCAACAAACTTCAGCCTGTGGTCCAGCAGATAATTTTCAAACGCTCTTGCATAATGATTGTCGGCAGGGTCCCGCATTTTTCTAATATTCAAATGGTTTTTTGCCGTCTTTTATTCGTATTTCATTTTGCATCTGCCGCAGCCGGGCAGTGAGAAATTCCCCAAACTTTCTTTCGCCCATTTTCTTTATTTCTTCCGGCGCAACAGGCTTGTCGTAAATAATCGATATTCTGCCGAAAGTGTATATTTTACGGTTTCTGGGCCAGACCTCATAAGCGCCTTCTATCAGTGTCGGAATTACAGGCACATTTGCCCTTCGTGCAAGCATACTGAAGCCGGGTTTTGCCGCGTTTATTCTGCCGTCTGCGGTGCGTGTGCCTTCTGGAAACATTACAAGCCCAAAGCCGGCCTTGAGCTTGTCTATGCAGCGTTTCATTCCGGCCGTGTCGGCACGGTCGCGGCTGATGGGTATGGCATTGTAAAGTCTTATGTAATGGCCGAAAAGACCCTTAAAAAGCGTATCTCTGGCGACGAACGCACAGCGGCTGTTGATTGGCAGGGCGATAAAAGCGGGGTCCAAAAAACTTTGATGATTGGCCAAAATGAGAAAGCCGCCTTTTTTCGGCAGATTCTGCCGTCCGACCGTATAAACTCTGAAAAATGTGCCCAGCGCGCATCGTGCAGCAGCCTGACAAAGTCTGTAAACCAGCCATTGACAGATTTTATACAGAACGGTTTTTACGGAAGCGAGTTTTTTATTTTCTTTTTTTTTACTGCTGGTTTTTCGATTGCCCTCGTTTATGCGTTTGAGCAGTTCTTCGAGAACCTGTTCTATGCTCAGGCCGGATGTGTCGATAAATATTGCGCCTTTGGGGCATTTCAGCGGGCCGGTTTTTCGTGAAGCGTCGGATAAATCTCTTTGTTCAATTTCCTTTTGCAGCGTATCGATGTCAACGCGAATGCCCTTTTCGGCAAGTTCCTTTGCCCTGCGTTCGGCTCGAATCTGCGGAGATGCAGTCATATAAAACTTAAAGTCGGCATGCGGGAAAACGACCGTACCCTGGTCTCTGCCTTCGGTAACTATTCTGCCGTATCGGCGGGCAAAAGCCCTCTGTAGCTTGACTAATTCTTTGCGAATCTCGCCGGGTCCGGCTGCAAATTTCGCGTTTGCAGTTACATCGGGATTGCGAATTTGCTCTGTACTGTCAACGCCGTTGATGCAAACTTTCATACCTCCCGGCGAGGGTGTGAATTCAAACCGGCCGGTCTTAATGACTTCGAGTAAGGCTTTGACGTTCTGCAAATCGGCGTGTTTTCGCATAGCCGCCAGTGTAACCGCACGGTACATAGAGCCTGTATCGAGAAATGCCGCATCGAGCCGCGCAGCAAGCATTCTTGCGATGGTGCTTTTACCGCTTGCAGCAGGCCCGTCAATTGTAATTATGAAATTATCCTTCATAAATAATCTAAAAAATCGGCGAAAACAACCGCGGCAGATTATAGCACATTACATCTTGAAATGATAAATGATTATCCCCTATAAAAAATCCGCGTTTATCTGCGCCTAAAAATAACCCTTGTTTTTATTATTGATTATTTTCCATACCCTGCTATAATTTCCCTCTTACAAATTTACCTTAACGGGGTTATTTGGAGATATATGAATGAGAAATACGATTGGTTTTTTGATGGTTTTTGCGACTTGTCTGGTGCTTGTGGCCTTTTCCGGCTGCCAGAAAGAGCAAAGCAGTTCGCCCACAGTAAAAGCGGAAGAAAAGGCGGTTTTATCTGAAAGTTCAACACCGGTATCGACCACCCGGAAGCCGGTGAAACCGCCGCAGGAACAACTGCATGCCGAAGCGGATAAAGCGGACGACCAGGTACCGCCCAATGCCGAAATCAAGTCTCCGCCGCCTGCCGACACTGAACTTCCGCCGCGAAACGGCAGAGTCGAATTTGTCAACGTCGTCCACGATTTCGGCCAGGTCGGGCCGGACAGTCTGAATTCCTGTGCTTATGAGTTTAAAAACGTAGGCGACGGTATTCTGACAATCAAGGAAACCCGTGCCACCTGCGGTTGTACAATACCGCAGCTTGCAAAAAGGGACTATAACCCCGGCGAAACCGGCAAAGTTGAAGTCAAATTTACTGCACCAAAAGCGGCAGGGACAACATCAAAGCACCTTTACGTCTTTACAGACGACGTGAATAATCCAAAAGTGGAACTTGAATTAAAGGCCGAGGTTGTATTACAGGTCGAGATAAGGCCCGATAATCTTTCGCTTTCCGTTATTGATGCCAATGTCGGCGCATTGCCTGTTACAATCAGGAGTAAGGACGGCCGGCAATTTTCAATAAAGGAAATAATCGGATCAACCGGGGCTGTGACTTTTGCTTTTGACCCGAACGCAAAAGCAGTGTCTTATACGCTTATGCCCAGAATCAATCTGGCCCAACTCCGTGAACGCAATGAGGGCAATATTATTTTCAAAATTGACCATCCCAAATGCGACCAGATAAGCTTAAGATACGCTGCTGCGCCCCTGTACGAGGCATCTCCGCAATCGATAATTCTTCGCGGCATTCAGCCGGGCAAACCGAATACAAGAGAAGTTTTTATTACCAGCAATTACAATGAAAATTTCGAGATTGCCGGCATAAAGAGCAAAACCGGCTTTTCGAGAGTGCAAAGAAAAGATAAAACTGATAAACGTTATCGGCTTGAGGTTGTAATTACACCACCCGAAAAGGATGACAAAAGGATGTTTTTTACCGATACGCTGACTATAGAATTTGTGGATGGTAATTCTATGGATATTTTAATTCGTGGCTTTTTTAGCCGTGAAGTAAAACCTCGAAGTTAATCCGGAATTTATAATCACAGCAAAAATCCAATAATTTTTTGCATTTCAAGGCCGGCTGAAAAAAAACAACCGGCCTTTTCACTATTAAAAGACATCGGTTTATTGGTCGTACCCTGCCTATATGTGATTTTGGGGCTGAAAACAGGTTTTTTGGTCGAAACTATTTGTTTAAGGGAACTTACATACAGTTCCGATGTCAAATTTACGGAATCGTTGCGCATTTTTTGGACTGTTAGTTTTTTGGAGTCAATCAGGAATGCTGCGTTCGGTAATTTTTATAACTTTGGCGATAATACTTGTGATAATTTTGACAGCTCTTGCGGTCTGGTTTGGTTTGTCCGGCGATGAAAAGATGGAGGCATTTCTTGCCGCCCCGGGTAAAGCGCAGCAGTTAAAGCAGCAGGGGATTCAGCACAGCAGCAGAGAAGACCAGGTATCTCCGCTTGTGTTGCGGGCAAGGGATTTTGCATTGCGAATCAATCCTCCTCCTCCGCCTCCTCCGCCGGTTGCCAGGTCTGCCAGATTAACACCGAAGGAAGGCCCTCCGCGCCCCGCCGGCGATGTGCCGGTACAGTTTGAACTTATGGGAACAGGATATTTTCCTGATAAGCCGGAAAAATCCTGGGCGCTGGTAAATGAGGTTGGTAAAGGTATGCACTGGATAAAGAGCGGCGAATCGATAGGGCATATAAAAATAGAGCAAATAAAGGACGGCAGTATCGTAATTAAAGACGGCGAAAAGAGTTCGGAACTTGTCGCCAAACGGGAAATAAAACCATCAACGCTGACAATGACTAATGTTCAGGCCGCTGCGTTTAGTCCTTCAGGACTAACAAGCATCAGTGTGCCGGGGATAGTTCTTACGCCGATAGGGGTTTCACCGGCCGCCCCTGTACAGCCGAGTATGTCGCCCGGGGATATGCAAATGCAGAACATTGAGCCTTCTCAGCAAATTTCTATCGAGCAGGCACAAGAACAGACAAGTTATTACGACTCAACTGCCGAGGAACAGGCAGTAATGCCGGAAGATGAAAAAAAGGCATTGGAGGATATTTTACTTGATTTGGAAAAACAAAAGCAAACCGTCAGCCCTGAAGAAGCCGCGGCATTAGAGGAAATGGCGAAAATGCTGCGAGAATCACTGCTCGAACAGCAAAAACTGCAACAGACTGATGCAAATGTAAAATAAGATGATGAAAGATGAGAAATGGCACTCGATAAAATGAACAAAATAGAAAATATGGGACTTTGTGGCAAAGTGGATAAAGGTTTATGTCGATATGAATTAAACAGGTCTTATTTAAATTATAGACTTCATTGTTAATGTTATTTTCGGACTTTGATTTGGAGTTTCTTTAGATGTTGCCCGCAGTTAAAAATAGAATAAAAATCAGCTCGGCGAGTCTGATTCTATTTATTTTTCTGTTTCTGGTATTTTCATATTCGTGCTTTGCTGCGGACAAACCTGCCCAGCTTATACGGGTACGGACATTTTCATTAAGAACCATTCCTGCTGAAAGAGCGATTCTCATTCTTAAACAACTCGGCCTTGGCGATACGGTTGTGCATATTCCAAAAACCAACGCTATTTCTGTTACAGCCGACAGCATAGAGCTTTCAAAAGCACAAACGATAGTTGAGCTGGTAGACAGCAATCAGCCTTATGTTGTCGAGCGTGTAGATGTCAATGAGCTTTCGCAGCAATTGACTGCAGCAGAAATAATTTCAAAACTTCCTGCCGAGATAAAGGCAGGTACTTTAAAATCCGCACCTGCGAAGGGTCCGTCAGCCAGTATTATCGAATCGGATAAAGGCGATATTATCATCATTGCTCCCAAAGCGTATTTACAAACTATACGCACAACGATAGAAAATGCCGTATCAGAAGTTTTGACAAAGACAGAGGAAGATAAATCCTCAAAGGCCGACGAAACAAAAGCATCCATACAACAGGATGTCAATTTGCCCGCTGAAGAACAACCGATAAATGAAACACTTGGTCCCAATGCCGTTGTGGAATTAAATCTTGACCCGAATACGGATATCAGCATTGTTAAAGAACCCGTCAAAGTTGCCGTCAGAACTGAAAACGTTCAGGATCAGATGTTCGATGAAATGGTAAAACAGCTCGAATCAGCCCGGGCAAAAACAGAACCAGGGCAATCAGAAACCGAGGAAGCAATTTTGCCGGATGGAAATGAACCTGCCGAAGCAAACGCTGTTCAGCCGGCGGCATTGCAGGAACCCCCTGCGGCAGCGGAAGTCAATGAGGCAATTGCTTTGGGGGGTGATAGCAATCAGGCTGAATCACAGCCGCAGGAACAAGCGCCGCTTGATGATTTTGAAAAGAGAGTTCTTGACCAGTTGGCCAAACAACAGCCGCAGGATGAAGAACCTGCCGGACAGGCCGACGAATTAAAAGACCGCTCACTAACATTAGCGGCTCGGAAAGAATCCCCGGAGCAGGTCTGGGGACTAAAAGATACGGAACAAGAAGCTGCTGACGACACACAGGCCGGTGAAACCGCTGATGAACAGTTCCGGCAGTCGAATGTTTCGGTGTTTGACGAGCTTGATATTCCAAACGCAGACCAGATGTTCACGCTTAATATGCAGGAAAAGGTAAGCATTGTGTCGCTTATCGAGCTTGTGGGCAAGTGTCTCGGTCTTGATTATTTGTATGATGAGCAGAAGGTCAAGGGCGAGGTTACACTGAAAGTGCAGGGACCAATGAGTGTGCGCCAGTTGTACCAGACGCTTGAATCGGTGCTGCGTTTTCAGGGGCTTGTGATGAGCCGCAAGGGCAAGCTGGTAACAATTCGTCCGGCGGCCGAGGCAATAGATGCAGATGCGACATTTGCCGACACGGGCATCAAAGCCGGCGATGTTATAGTAACCAATGTCCTGCATTTGCAGTATATAGATACGGCGACGGCGGCAAGACTTTTAACGGAAATGAAGCTCGGCGCAGCGATAAATCAGATTCCTGAAAGCCGGGTGATTATTGTAACGGAATTTGCTTATCGTATGGCGCGAATTGAAAAGCTGCTTGCGATGATTGACGTGCCTGGGCCGCCAAAGCAGTTTAAGATGCGCATTATGAAATATACGATGGCCGAAATACTTGTACCGAAGGTAAAAGCCCTTGCCGAGCAGCTCGGCACGGTGCAGGTCTCGATGGGTGCGGACGTATCGCAGGCCGGGATGTACGGTACGGCCGCATATTCCCGCACCAGGCCGACAAGAATAGCTTCGCCGGCTCAGCCGCAGCAGCCTGGTCAGCCTGCTGCGGCTGCTCATCCGACACAGGCCCGCGGCGAGGCAGCCGCAAGCACGGTGTATATTGATTATGACCAGCGAACCAACCGGATACTGATGATTGGGGTTGAATCCGATATTGAGCTTATAGATGAACTGATAGATTCGCTCGATGTGCCGCAAAAGGATTTGCGTGAGATACGGGAATATGAAATTACATATATAGGCGCAGAGGACGTTAAAAATTATCTTTCCGAGCTTGGAATAATAACTGCGGCTTCCACAACGAGTCGGGGCGGTTATTACGGCACTCGCACGTTCAGAGGCGAGACGGTCGGCCAGGAAGGGATGCCTCCCGGAGCGGTTCAGCAACAGCAGCAGATGCTGGCACAGCAAGCCGGTCAGCAATTCACTTCCGAGGGCGGGCTTGTGGGCGAGCCGCAGGTTGTGCTGCTGGAATCGACAAATTCGCTGCTTGTCAATGCAACGCCTGAACAGCATGAAAATATTGCACGTATTATTTCTTATGTTGACCGCGAGGCGGTGGAGACGGCCATACCGTTCAGAATTTATAAACTTGAAAACACAACGCCGGAGAAGATAACGGAAATACTGAATAATCTGATTGAAAAGACCATAAAAGACGAGCAGGGCAAGGTGCAAAAGCGAATTACCCGCGAAGAGGAAATAGCAATTGTGCCTGACGAGAATACGTTTAGCGTGATTGTATATGCGAGCAAAAAGAATCAGGAATGGATTGCGGAATTGATTAAAACGCTCGACAAGCGCAGGCCGCAGGTGCTGATTGACGTAATTCTTGCCGAGGTGAGCAGAACAGATGATTTTGATTTTGATTTGCAGCTTGCGACGAAACTGCCTGAGATGGTAGCCGGAGGCAAAATGGATGTTGTGCCTTCCGTCGGCAGCACTACTTTTCTTGAAGGCACAAGACACGAGTATTCAACGATTTCAGGTACAGCCAAAGGTTTTTATTCCGACAGGCACATTCAGGCGCTGCTTACCGCGATGCAGACAAAAAGTTATGGCCGGATACTTGCCAAACCCAAAATTCTTGTCAATGACGGCGAGGAAGGCACGATTTCAACAACTGATACCACAAATGTGCAGATAAGCGAGATAATTGTTCCGGACCAGGGTTCGCCGCAAACGACAACAAAATTTGAGCCTGTTTCAGCAGGCATAACGCTGACTATTACGCCTAATATTAGTGAAGGCGATTTGCTTTTACTGCAGATTGATTTGAGCAGGAGCGGCTTTACCACGCAGGGGTCGATTACTCAGCCGCCTGATACAAGCGAAAACAAGGTAACAACTGTGGTAACCGTTCCGAATGAAAAGACGATTATTCTTGGCGGATTGCTTCAGTTGAATCAGTCCAAAGGCGGCAGTAAAGTGCCTGTGCTTGGCGATATTCCATTGGTTGGGGGCGCTTTCAGAACAACCAAGAACCGCGACAAGGAATCGAAACTATATATATTTGTGAAGGCAAATATATTACGGCCGGACGATACTTTGAAGGGACTTAGCGGTCTTGAGCATATTTCTAATCGCAGCAGGGAGGCATTCGAGGAATTTGAAGACAAACTCCACAGGTATGAAGACTGGCCGGGGATAAAACCCAAACCGATGGAGCCGGAAAGAGTGCTGGAACAAGAGTGATTTTGGATTTTGGATTACATAGGAAACCTGCCTAATAAATCGGCAGGCTGACTGAAATACTTCGTGTGTATTCGTGTTCATTCGTGGCCGGTAAAAGAAATCAGTGTTAATCAGCGTAAATCCGTGTTTGATTCTTATGAAGGATTTATTGATAAAAACGGCTGAGCAGACGGAAATCGTCGATGCCGGGCAGTTGCGAGCTTACCTCGATGAGCGCAGGGAAAGCACAGCCCGAATTGATGAGATGCTTTTGGCCTGTCCGAATTTTACCGAGGAAGCGGTTTTGAAGCTGCTGGCGGCGGTGATGGGCCTGCAATTCATTGAAGAAATTGACGCCAAACTTGTTCCAAAGGAATTTGTTGAGAATGTGCCTGCCACTTATGCACAACATCATTATCTGATAGGCATAAGGCCGGATGGAGAGAATGAACTGACCGTTGTGCTTTCAAAGCCTTTCGACACCAATGCCGTTGATAATGTCTCAAAGCTGACCAATTGTCCCGTGAAAATAGCGGTGGCCACACGAGCGGCAATTACTGCGGCGATAGACATTGCTTACGAACAGAAATCAACGGTTGTTGAAGAAGTGGCCGAGGAGCTTGACCAGCAGAATCTTGACATGCTCGTTGACGAGGTTGCCTCGGCGGACGACCTGCTGGACGTTGTGAACCGCCCGCCTGTAATAAGGCTTGTCAACGATATTCTTTTTCGCGCTTTGCAGCTTCGCGCAAGCGATGTGCATGTTCATCCTTATGAAAATAAGATTCAAATCCGCTACCGAATTGACGGCATATTATATGATACATTGAGCCTTAACCGCAATGTGCTTTCGCTGATAATTTCGCGTATTAAAGTTATGGCGGGAATGGATATTGCCGAGCGCAGAATGCCGCAGGACGGCAGATGTTCGGTGAGGCTGGGCAATCGTGAAATTGATTTGCGCGTAAGCACCGTGCCTACAAGCTACGGCGAAAGGTCCGTGCTGCGTATTCTTGATAAAAGCTCGGGCCTGTTTGACCTGAGCGAAATAGGAATGTCGGATGAGTATCTGAAAATTTTCGATTCGCTTATCAATCGTTCGCACGGCGTAATATTTGTTACCGGCCCGACCGGCAGCGGCAAAAGCACCACTTTGTATGCGGCTTTGAACCGCATAAACAGCATTGAGAAAAATATAATGACGATTGAAGACCCGATTGAGTATCAGCTCGAGGGAATCAGCCAGATGCAGGTGGCGTCGAAAAAGGGAATGACATTCATCACTGCTCTGCGGCACGTATTGCGGCAGGACCCGGATGTGATAATGGTCGGCGAAGTGCGCGACCAGGAAACCGCTCGAATGGCGATACAGTCTTCGCTCACCGGACACCTTGTTTTCAGCACACTGCACACCAACGACTCGGCAGGCGCAATCAGCCGACTGCTCGATCTGGGCGTTGAACCTTATTTAGTCAGTTCTTCGCTTATTGCCATACTTGCCCAGCGTCTGGTTAGAAAAATTTGCCCCGACTGCAGGGCGGAATATCAGCCGGCGCTGCATGAACTGCGGGAGCTTGGTTTCGGTCAGCAGGATACAAAAGGATTAAAATTTTACATCGGCCAGGGGTGCAGCAAATGTTTTGATACGGGCTATCGCGGCAGAACCGGCATTCACGAACTTATGCTCATCAGCGAATCCATTCGCACAATGATACACGAACGCCAGAACGCACAGGTTATCAAACAAAAAGCCCAGGAAGAGGGGCTGGTTACACTAAGAATGGACGGAGCAAGAAAAGTAATGCTCGGAATAACGACAATAGGCGAAGTGCTGCGAGTAACACAGGCGGACATGTAGCATTTAACATTTAACATTTAAGATTGAACATTTATAAGAATGAATGTTGAGTAATAGTCAGAAATGTGAGTTGTTAAAAACAAGAACAATGCAGTTTGCCGGACGATGTATCAGGCTGGCAGACGCTGTTGAAGGCACAAGGCTTGGCAATCATATAGCCGGCCAGTTAATCAGGTCCTCAACTTCAGTCGCAGCCAATTACAGGGCGGCCTGTGTAGCTCAATCAGATTCTTCGTTTTTAGCGAAGATAAGCATCGTTTTGGAAGAAATCGATGAAGTGCAGTTTTGGCTGGATTTGATTGTAGTAGAAAAAGTCATGAGTATGGAAAAACTTAAAGGGCTTATATTGGAAGCTGACGAGCTTAAAGCCATATTTTTTTCTATTCGAAAGACGCTTAAGACAAAAAAGAATCATTGAACATTTAACATTTAAGATTGAACATTTATAAGAATGAATGTTGAGTAATAGTCA
>DYLR01000011.1 GCA_020721975.1 Blastopirellula marina
ATCATCAAATACTCACACTATGCTCAGTCATTCTAAGCATCTTTTGTATAGTGTACGGGCCGTATGTGTGGAAATTGATTAAATCCAGCTTTTCCGGGTCTTTGCGCAAATCCCGTTTCGGCCATTTTGTCATATCTCGCAGCGCCCCTACCGTACGCAGATTGTACCCCGGCACAACAAAGCTTCTGCCGCTTTCCTCAAACAGATATGAAAACGGAAGTTCTGCCGTATCTGGATGGCTGTAATGTTTTCCCATTACGACACAGAACGCGCCGATTTTGGCAGGATATAAAACATACGAACTGCTTGACGTTTTGCTTCCGCGTTCAAAAATTCCCTGCTGATTCGAACCGAGCTTGTACATGTGATTGCTCTGGTTGGAACTGCTGCCTGCATTGAAAAAGCTGAACAGTCCCGCAATCAGCAGCGTTGCCTTGTGATGCGATACCGTATAAGGCCCCGCAAAAATCGAACAGGCCTCGCCGTGGTGACAGCCGCAATTGGCAAAGAACAGCGAATTTTCCGCCGAGAACTGCCGATTCATTTCTACCGCCTGACCGACAAAACAATGCATTATAATGGAGCCGTCGCTTATTTTTGCGCCGCTTGCGACGATGAAATCCTTTGCAATAACGTTTGCCCCGATTTCGGTAGGCGCATCCGGGCAGGAGTTTATCGTGCCGTTTTCCATTCGCTTTACATTGCCGATTACCGCCGCTGAGCCGATTTTGACATTTTTAATTGTGCCGCAGTTGATGAGCTGTGAGCCGCGTCCGATTGTGCCGAGAGATGATTTAGCCGAATCGGCGTATTTTTTTATCATCCCGCGTATTTTTTCGACCACATCGCCTCGCCAGCGGTATAGTGCGGCAACATAAGCAATTTGCGACGTGAGCTTATCAAAAATCGGCACTTCACGCCCCCCTGCTTCGTTAATGACTTTTACTTCAACGCCGTTGCCGAAACAGCTTTGCCCTTCGACCGCAAGTAAATCAACATGATTGATAACGCAATCGTCTTCGATTTTGTAGTTGGCGATGTGGCTTAGCACATTGGAGATATAGCAGTTATCGCCGATAGTGCAGTTGTGTATGGCAGCGTTGTAAATGCCGCTGTGGCGTTTCAGTCCGCCGTAAAACTCGATGTATT
Source organism: Blastopirellula marina (assembly GCA_020721975.1). Lineage (GTDB taxonomy): Bacteria > Planctomycetota > Phycisphaerae > Sedimentisphaerales > UBA12454 > DYLR01. The sequence continues at coordinate 1,150 of DYLR01000011.1, forward strand.
TGTCAAATCTGCCCAGCAGGCATTCTCCGCTGAAAGCTGTATTTCTGACATAAGCCGTGTTAAAGCCGCCGGCAACGCGAACCTTGCTCCAGTCGTCGCATTGGCAGCCCTGTGCTGTGAGTTTTTGTATTTCGTTTTCCGTCAGGTTTCTGTATTCCGCCATACCGGTTGTCTCCATAAAATACGGCGTGATTATATCCGATATGCCGGACGTGTTAAAGAAAAAAGACTTCCTTTTGTTTAGTCGTCGGCACGACGGCGTATCCGTTAGCCCCGCGATTTTTCTGCCCTTTGCAATGATTTCCCTGCCGAACGGCATATCCAAATCAGATGCATTCAAAATATGCGGCTCGATTCTCAGGTCGATATTCCTTCGATATCGCATAAGTTCCACTTCCCTGAAGAACTTCTGTTCAATCTCCGGTATAAGCAATGCCACATCAATGTTACTGTCGGTGTCAGCATTGCCGTCAACGAATGAACCGAAAAGCCAAGCGCCTTCAAACTCAACCGAAATCAGAAGATTTTGGGCTGATTTGAAGTCATGCTCCGCACTTTGAATCCAGAATTCTGCGGCTTTTTTTCGGTTATCTTCCATCATTCAACTAAAAGCCTCTAACAAAATGAATCGTGGCACGGGCTTGGCGCCCGTGAATCACGGCCAGGATGGCCGTGCCACAGAAGACAAATTCATTTTGTTAGAGTCTCTAAATACAGTATAATTGTTTAAGATTTTCAAATTTAAATTCAGACAGGTACATTATGGATATATTTGACATCAAAACCGATTCTGCTCCTGCGGCGATAGGACCTTATTCGCAGGCAATATGTGCGGGCAATATGGTTTTTGTTTCCGGTCAGCTCGGCATCGACCCGAAGACCGGACAATTAGCCGCAGACTCAGTACAGGCTCAGACCCGGGCGGCTCTGGAAAATTTAAAAGCAATTTTAGCTGCTGCCGGCTGTAAAATGAATAATGTTGTGCAAACACAGGTGTTTCTCGCGGATATCAAAGACTTTGCCGCGATGAATGAAATTTATGCTCAATATTTCGCGCAGCCATATCCGGCACGCGCGGCAGTGCAGGTAGCTGCGCTGCCCAAAGGCGGCCTGGTGGAAATTATGGCAGTGGCAGTGAAATAATCAAGTTCCCCGCGGACTGGTCGCGGAGAATTATCAGCCCCGATGCCTGCCGTCGGGGTCAGATTTGTGCAAAGTCGTGATTACAAATATTACTGTTGACCCGCAGGACTCACCTGCGGGCTGACGGAAAATCGGTTTTTTAGAGAAAAAACTCACATTTCGCCTTATCTAAATTATTTATTTTATCCATATTGACATTTTTTATGGGACAGTGTATAATAAGTCCCGAATGAACCGCTTGGGGTAGCGGTCATATCACGCAAACACCTAAAGTGCATCTTTTGTATGTCTGTAATTCGGTTGTGTCAATTTACAGGCTTTATTAGGTCTTGAAAGTGTGTAAATATTCAACAGCAAGCTCGTGCAACCCGACTGCACTTGTGGTCTGGATTGTCGCGTTGTGCGGCCCTGCTGTTTTGCGCGCACAGGCCGGGCAATGGCAAAAAGTTGAAAGTACCGAATCAGGCTGGGATTACAAATATATTTTTAACGGCAGCGAATTTACGGCTGCATCCGGCGATTACAGCACACAAAGCACAACACTAACGTTGAATCCTTCCGGCAACAGCGTCGGTGTGGCGTGGTACGGCGTAAATTTATATGACATATCCGCCAATATTGCGGGAATTGCTCCGGTCAATCTTCTTCAGCATTTCGGTTATTCCACTTCCAAATTTTTAATCCGCGTCAACGGATGCGAATCTCCGGGCGATAACGGCCTTTTTGAAGCGATGCTGCGAAATCTTTCGACCACTCAGCCGGATTTATGGCCGGGACTGGACGTTATTAACGGCAGTACACCCGGATGGTCGGGCAGTTCTGAACTGACGACCGTCCTGAATTATGTGCCACAGACTTCCTCGGCCAGTCAATTCATATCCGATTCAAGTGGTACAGGCGTATTAGTTGATTATTCGGCGGGTTCCGCAGCAGTATGGCTGCGCGGAAAAACAAGTACAGCCACAATAGATAATGTTGAAATTAAACTTGCCGTCCGCAGTTCACAGCGAGGCGTAAGTTTTATCTACCCTGCCGATTTTTACACCTGGTATCCAGGCACTAAACAGCGTATTACCTAGAAATCCGTCGGTCATACCGGCACACTGACAAATCTGATTTTGATGCCCGAATCCGACACAGTACAGCCTGCTGTAATCGTATTAAATACGGACAACGACGGCGAATATCTCTGCACCGTGCCGAATGTACCGCAGGGCAATTACAGAATACAGCTTCAATGCACGGGCGGCCCCAACGGATTTTTCAGTGCGGTGTCAAATATATATCCGAACTTATATATCATTCCGGCAACGGGAGTATTACAGGTAAATATTTCTCCGCAGCAGGCCGTCAATGCCGGTGCAATGTGGCGGGTTGACGGCGGCGAATGGCAAAACAGCGCAGCTGTCATTGCCGGGTTGAGCAACGGTCCGCATACCGTCGAGTTCAAGGATATTGCGGACTGGGCAGAGCCTTTAACAACAAACGTTGAAATCCAGACCTCAACGCCTGTGATTCTTGATTCGACATATACCCTGTTGAGCGGTTCGATACAATGCGGCATTTCGCCTCAGGCGGCCATTGACGGCGGCGCACAATGGCGAATTACCGGCGGTGTCTGGCGCAACAGCGGATATATCGAACCAAATCTGCCAATCGGGTCATATACCGTTGAATTTAAAACTATCGCTGATTTCAACACGCCAGAAAATCAAAACGTACAGGTACTGGCCAATCAGACTGTCGCGGCAACCGGAATCTATTCACATCAAAGCGGTTCCGTACAGGTCAATATCGGCCCGGCAGGCGCCGCAGAAGCAGGAGCAAAATGGCAAATTGACGGCGGCTCCTGGCAAAACAGCACAGCAATATTAAGCGGCCTGGCTTACGGCGAACACGTCATAAGCTATAACGATGCCAACGGCTGGATGGGGCCGGACGATGAGCAGGTCTTTGTCTATAGCAATCAGACAACCGTGGTGAATCCGCAGTTTTCGCCGCCGGCAGCAATAAGCATATCGATTCTGCCTTCACAGGCAGCCGCGGCAGGCGCACAATGGCGAATCGACTCGGGCGACTGGCAAAACAGCGACACAACGGTGAACAATCTTTTCCCTGGCAGTTATACAATATCTTATAAAGCAATTGCCGGCTGGAAAGAGCCGAATTCGCAAATAATTCAAACAACATCCGGCCAGACATCGTCGCTTCAGGCAAATTACGAGCCTTTGTTTGGTGCGCTGCAGATTAACATCTCGCCGCAGGCGGCAATCGACGGCGGCGCACAGTGGCGAATTGCAGGCGGACAATGGCGAAACAGCGGAGATGTCGAGCCAAACCTTATGGTCGGCAGTTATAACCTTGAATTTATGGATTTGGTCGATTGGTATGAGCCGAACACAACAACCGCCCAGGTCGATGCAGGCATAACAAAAATTTTCGATGCACAGTATATAATCAAACCCTGCTCTGTAACGGTGAATATTGCGCCGTGGTCGGTCGGCAGCGAAGGCGCGGCGTGGCAAATTGATTCCGGCCAATGGCACTCCGGCGGATATACACAGACCAACGTTCAGCCGGGCGAGCATATAATCTCATTTTTTGACGTTTTCGGCTGGACAGAACCGAACGCAATTACGATAAACCTTTCGCCGGATGAGAGTAAAACCATCAATGTGTTTTATACCCCCCTGCCGGGTGGAATACAGGTAAATATTTCGCCGGCACAGGCGGCATCAGCAGGTGCCGGCTGGCGAATTAACGGCGGGCCGTGGCTGGCGAGCGGACATACTGAACCCAATCTGCCCGCCGGAGAATATACTATCGACTTTAATGATTTGGCCGGCTGGAATAAACCGTCTCCGCAAATTGTTACAGTAAATCGCGGACTTACAACAAACGTCAATGCGGATTATGTTGTAAAGCCCGGCTCAATAAAATTGACGATTCAGCCGGAGGATGCGATTAACGACGGGGCGAAATGGCGAATCAACGGCGGAGGCTGGCTCGACAGCGGCACAGAAGTGAACGATTTGCAGCCGGGCGATTATATTATAGATTTCAACGACGTTTTCGGATGGGAAAAACCGGCTGCAATTAACGTAAATCTTCTGCCTGACGAACATGAAAACCTAAACGCTTCATACACGGCAATTCCCGGCGCGATAAAAGTGAATATCGCGCCGCAGTCAGCGGTTGAAGCCGGTGCAAAGTGGCAAATTGACGGCGGAGTGTGGCTGGACAGCGGCTATACCGAGGCGAATCTGCCTGCGGGACAATACGCTATCGGTTTTATGATATTGGCCGGGCATAAAGAGCCGCAGCCTCGCATTGTAAATGTATATCGCGGACTGACGACGACGGTTGATGCAAATTATATCGTCAATCCCGGCGCCATTAAAATTAACATTTCACCGCAGGATGCAATTAACGACGGTGCAAAATGGCGAATCAACGGCGGGGACTGGCTCGACAGCGGCACAGAAGTGAACGATTTGCAGCCGGGCGATTATATCATAGATTTCAATGACGTTTTCGGATGGGAAGAACCTAACGCGATGAGCATCAATATCACGCCGGGCCTGCGCGAGGAACACGGCGTATCTTATGCCGCCCTGCCGGGTACTTTGCAGGTCAACATCGCACCGGCGGATGCGGTATCTGCCGGGGCGGTCTGGCGAATTAACGGCGGGCAATGGCTGGCAAGCGGCTACAAAGAAACAAACCTTGCGGCATGCGACTACATTGTCGAATTTAACGACATATCCGGCTGGGACAGGCCTGATACATTCACCGCAACGGTACTTCGCGACTCGGACGCAATTTTTGACCGCCAATATGTTCGGCACAGAGGCTCTGTGCAAATCACTATCGACCCGAATGAAGCAATTGTCGCCGGTGCAAAATGGCGAATCAGCGGCGGGTCGTGGTTTGACAGCGGCCATATCGAGCCGAACATTCCCACAGGCGAGTATATCGTCGAATTCAATTCCATACCCGACTGGGATGCGCCGGAGAATCTGAATATTACGGTACAGAAAAATACGCTCATCACAGCGCATGCCGATTACGCACGGCATACCGGCTCGATTACCGTAAATATTGCTCCATCGCAGGCGGTTTCGCTCGGCGCGGGCTGGTCGCCTGACGGCGTTATATGGCTTGCCTCAGGCCATACCGAGCCGAATCTGCCTACCGGGCAATATACAATAAAATTTTCGCCGCTTACCGGCTGGACAAAACCGCAGGATTATATTGTAAATCTGATGAAGAATCAGGATTTTCAGCTTGACGTAAATTATGTAAAACTTCCGGTAGTGCCTGATGTGGTCGGACTTGACGAACAAAATGCCGATGTGCTGATTCAAAATGAACATTTGCAAACCGGCGTAATAATTGAACAGTATCAGCCCGACGCCAATCACGGCAAAATTATTTCACAATGGCCTGCTGCCGGAACAATCGCCGACTTTAACGATACGGTGGATTACACTATTGCGCTTATTTCGCTTTTATATGACGATTTTAATGCCGGGTTAAATAACGCCAAATGGCACAGCTATACACACGACGCCAATGAACCTGCTGCATCAGACGCTGCGGCACAATTTATCACGCAAAACAATTGCGCCGATTGCAACGCATCCTCGGCAGAACTGATAATGACATGTCCGGCAGCAAAAGGTATTTTTGCGGATATGCAGATAAACGCCGCACAGCTATTTCCCGGTGAGCCTAATTATGCGCAATTTGATATGACGGTTGAATTTTCCGACCGGAAGAGCCTTGATGCGGTCTGGCGGATTACTCCTATAGACTGCAGTGCGCTGATTATTAAAGCCGTTGATGAGCCTTATATATTTGCTGCCGGGCCGAACACGCCTGCATCGACAGGTCAGTGGTACAATCTCGGCATAAAAATTACGGATAACAAGGTAATATTTTATAAAGACCACGCTGCATTTTGGGAATATGCGCCGCCGACAGGACAATATAAATTTTTGCAGGGCGGTTTCACGGCGGAATCGAGAAATGCCTTTGCTGTTTGTCTGCTCGATAATGTACGAATTGCCCCGGGGTTGCCTTATAACGCAAATCTCAATATAGATGATTTCGACCCGCAGGTGAATATGCCGGACCTGCTGGTCTTTGCCGCCAACTGGCTCAATCCCGACAGCCGGTCGCAAAACTGTTTTGCGGACGGTGCGGATTTCGATATAAGCGGGCTGGTCGATATGCGCGATTACGTGGTATTCGCGCAATACTGGCTTAGCGGCTCGCCGGAACAAACTATTGTACCGGACGTGACCGATATGCTTTTGGCGGACGCCAACGATATGATTGTCGATGCGAACCTGCTTACCGGCTCAATCGCTTACGAATATCATAACACGATTCAATCAGGCCGCGTTATCAGCCAGTCGCCTGCTGCCGGACAAAGTGTCCTGCTCGATACGCCGGTTGACCTGCTTGTTTCCATCGGCCTGCCGGTCGTGCCGGATATTGTCGGCCTGACTCAAACAGACGCCAACGCGATTATTGCCGCAGCGCCGTTTGTCTGCGGGACAATATATTACGATTACAGCATGACGGTATCGAACGGCTGTGTTATAAGCCAGTCGCCTGCCGGTGGTGAATATGCGGCAATCGGCTCGGCCATTGACTTTACAGTATCGCTCGGCATCCCGCAAAGACTCATACCGGACATTTGCGGCCAAACACTCACAGAGGCCTCGACCGTACTGACAAATGCCGAACTGACGCTCGGTGCGGTAAGTTATTCTTACGATATATCCGTGCCTGTTGACCGGATAATTTCTCAAACTCCGCCGGCAGGCAGCTATGTAAATATTTATTCGCCTGTTGATGTGGTCGTGTCATTGGGTTATCCGCCTGTGTTCGTGGATGACAATGCGGCAAATGACCCTGGACCAGGCAATCCGAATATAAGCGATCCGCTCGAAGACGGCTCAAGCGAACATCCTTTCGACATGATTTCAGAGGCGATAAATGCGGTCGTCGCGGGCAAACAGATAATCGTTCGCAGCGGCATATATACTGAAAATCTGATTATTGAAAAATCGCTGAAACTCAGCGGTTCGGGTGCTGCCGATACAATAATTCAATCTGCCGGTTCAGGGTCGGTGTTAAAAATCGGTATTATAAATACAGGCATAGTCGTCGAAATTTCCGGCATAACAATACGCAACGGCTCAGGCACGCCATATAATGACATGCCCGATTATACGATGGGCGGCGGCATTTATAACGCTGCCAATCTTACTTTGCGCGACAGTATCGTCTCCAATAACACGGTAACTTACGGCGGCGGCGGAATTTTCAACAGCGACTGCGGAATAATGACAATCGACCGCTGCACAATCGCCGCAAACAGTGTCGGCACAAGTCAGCTGGCTATAGGCGGAGCATTCGGCGGCGGCGTATATAATTACGGCGTACTGACAATCACAAATTCAACAATGAACAATAATGCTGCACGCAGCGGAGATGGTACAGCCCGCGGCGGCGCAATATGCAATTATACGGCTGACTACTGGGGCTTCCCAGGCAGTCTGACAATGACAAACTGCACGATTAGCACAAACAATTGCGATAATTTCGGCGGCGGCATCGCGCAAATCGGCGGAACAATGACGCTCACCAATCTGACAATAACGCTGAATTCGGCACACACCGGCGGCGGGCTGTATATCGACGGCGGGACAAATATCGCCCGCAACTCAATAGTTCACGGCAATACGGCGGGCATATCGGCCGATATACACGCCATTAACATATCACCTCCAAACAGCTGGACGTGGCATAACGGCATAACAACAGGCAGCGCAAATCCAAACCTCGGTCCGCTTGCCGACAACGGCGGACTGACAAAAACTCACTCGCTAATTTCGCCGAGCAGTGCGATAGATACAGGCGACAATACCTACGCCCCGCTTACCGACCAGCGAGGCGCAGCCCGCAACAGAAACAGCGATATCGGAGCATACGAAGCGCCGTAAATATAAACATCCAACATCCAATAACACAACACCCATTTAATAACCAATGCCCAATTTTCCAATGACCAGAGAATGCCCAAAATACCAGCGTTCAGCGTTCAGAACTGTACGCTGATAGTGAATGCCCTTTTGGATATTGGTAATTGAAAATTCTCTGGTCATTCGGATTTGGTCATTGGTCATTATTTTACACTGCCGCACTAATAAGACCATCAATTTGCTCCTTTGTATGGTCGCTCTGAACTGATATTCTCAGCCTGCTTGTGCCTGGCGGAACAGTCGGCGGACGAATCGCAGAAACAAAATATCCGCACTCAAAAAGTCTCCGGGACATTTCAACCGCCCGCTGCGGACTGCCGAGAATAACCGGCACAATATGCGAACAACTGCCGCCGATATCAAAGCCGGCCTGCCCAAGTTTCCTGCGAAGATATTCCGCATTATCCGCAAGACGCCTGCGTCTGTCGGGTTCATTTTTAATAATCTCAATGGCAGCAATCGCCGCTGCACAATTTACGGGCGAAGGCGCCGTAGTATAAATAAACGCCCTTGCACGATTTATCAGGTAATCAACAACAACCTGCGGCGCAACGACAAATCCCCCGCTGCACCCAATCGCCTTGCTCATCGTGCCGATAATTATATCAATTTTATCAAGCAGCCCCATTTGTTCACAAAGCCCCGTCCCGTTTTTACCCAAACATCCCACGGCATGCGCCTCGTCAACAATCAGACACGCATTATATTTTTCCTTCAGTTCCACAAGTTTTTTTATATCTGCCGCATCGCCGTCCATCGAAAAAATTGATTCAGTAACGATAAATTTATTTTTATACGCGGTATCCTGCAAAAATTTTTCAAGCCGGTACATATCGCCCCGGCGATACGTACGAAATTCCGCCTCGCCGGACATCGCCCCATCGACTATCGAAGCGTGGTCGAGTTTATCGAGCAGAACGATATCGCCTTTGTCCGGCAGCGTTCGCATGACGGCTTCATTGGTCATAAATCCGGATGGAAAAACAAGTGCAGCTTCTTTGCCGTACCAGCGGGCAAGCTGATTTTCAAGCTCGATATGCGGACTCATTGTGCCGCTTATCAGACGCGAGGCGGCTGCGCCATAGCCAAAGTTTTGTGCCGCTTTTTGTACGGCCTCAATGATACGCGGCTCACCGGCCATATTCAGGTAGTTATTACTGCAAAAAAGGACTAATTGGCGACCGGCCATACTTACAATCGGCCCTTGTGCGGATTCCACCGTTCGCAAGATTCTGAGCATGTCGTTTTGATTAAGTTCTTTTAACTCCGTTTTCAGCCGGCTAAAATCCATAAAAAATTTTCCAGTTGAACATTTGTGCCTTTGAGACGATATTATACTTAATTATGGGCGTTTACGACAGAGATTACTATCAGACGGATTACAGGCCGCAGTTTCGGCCTCAGATGCGATTTCGCTGGCCGCAGGAACTGTCCGCAGCGCAGTGGATAACAATTATTTGCGGCGGCGTTTTTCTGATTGAAATGATTGACCCCACCGGCTTTGTGGTCAATTTTTTTTCCATGCAGACAGGATTTCACGCCTTTGAACTGTGGCGATATATCAGCTATCAGTTCCTGCACGGGGGATTCTGGCACTTATTTTTCAATATGTGGGCGTTGCTGATATTCGGCTGTCGCGTTGAGCAAATGTGGGGGACAAGAAAATTTTTGATATTTTATCTTGCCTGCGGTGTTGCCGGAGGAATTTGCTATCCGCTTTTGGCCGCGTTTGGAATTTTGCACGGCGGTCTTCCTATGGTCGGAGCTTCCGGAGCAATTTACGGCGTGATGGCAGCCTGCGCGATGATGTTTCCCAACACCGTCATATATATAAATTTCTTTTTCCCCATGCGGTTATGGCAGGCTACACTGCTTTTTGCAGTAATAAATTTTATGACCGTAGCGACAAGCGGCCCCAATGCCGGCGGCTCGGCTGCACATATAGCGGGGCTTGCAGCAGGAGCAGGATACGTCTGGCTGTGGCCGAAAACGCAGATAATTTTCAGCCGCTTTTTTGCCAAAAGCAACCTGGACAGCTGGGAAAGAAAAATGAAGGAATATCGCCGGCTGCAGCAGGAGGTTGACCGTATTCTCGATAAGGTAAACTCTCAGGGATTAAAAAGCCTCACAAGGGCCGAACGGAATACGCTGCGAAAAGCAACGGAGATGGAGAACCGCAAAAACCGCAGCTAATCCTTTTACCTGTTCCCCAAAGATAATCTCTGAAAATAAATCAAATACCAAATATCAAAAACCAAAGATGAAGAACCAGGGGATAGGGTAGAAGGGATAGGGGATAGTAAAGAACTAAACCCTGTACCATGTACCCTATTACCTTATAGCATTTGATTTTATCAGTTCGCAACATATCAGAGCTTGTCATATCTGAGCAGGCAGGTATCCAGAAATTAAAACTGGATTCCCGCCTGCGTTTTCAGAGATGACGGGGGTCGCCACATAGCAAATACCCCCATCAGCACAAGACCAAAAAAGAAAAGAAGAATACAAAGATTTTGGCTCACAGTAAGTCCGTCGGCTTCAAAGGGATTGTCATCCCGAAGAAATTCAATCAAAAAACGACCTATACTGTAAACAACAATCATCAGCCCGAACGTTGTGCCCGGCTTGAGAAATGCCGGTTTGCTTACGCTGCGTTTTTCAAAACTCCTGCCCCATCTGCGGTAAAGATAAAGTATGCCCGCTATGCCCAATGCTCCGACTGATGATATCAATTGAGTTGGGATAATCCGCAGCGGCCTGTATTTGCCATGCAAAACTTCATATTTCTGCTCGTTGGTGAGCTTATCCAGCGGCTTTAGGTCGGGGCTGAAAACGCCCTTCTCATCATAGTATCCAAAATATTCAAAAGGCAAATCGATATAAGGCTTGCTGCGATTACGCTGCGGGTCGGGATTAATCTGCTTAAAATAAGATAATGAAGCATAAGGAAACCGCACACCGAGAAACGAGTCTGTCGGTTTTCCGAAACAGCAGCCGTTCATAAAGCAGCCTATTCTGCCGAAAGCCAGGGCGAACATCAGTCCGATTGCCAGTATATCGAGATAGTGCCTTACAGGCAGTTTTTTTACACGCAAATAAAGTGTGATAACCAGTATTGCCAGTATTACGCCGCCGAGCAGCTCAAGCCCGCCTTCCCATACGGCAAAAGCCGCCAGCGGCCTGTCGGCGAACTGCCGCCAGTAATGCGCAACATACATAATGCGCGACCCTATCACGCCGCTGATAAGCGAATAAAGCGCAGCCGTTGTAATATGTTCAGGGTCATCGCCCCGTTCGACACTGAGCCTGCGAATGACCCACATCGCAGCCAGAAACCCCACAACCATCATCAGCCCGTAACTTTTGACGGTAAGACTGGTGAACGGAATTCTAAAAAGTTCAGGGTGCATAAATAAAACATCCAATAACCAATACCCAATATCCAATTACCAATGACCAGAGAATGTCCAAATATTTTAATGACCAATATTCCGGCGAAAGCCTTTTAGTTATTGGTAATTGAAAATTCTCTGGTCATTCGAATTTGGTCATTGGTCATTATTTTATCGGTTATTTCCTTAAAGTATTTCCTTTACGCCGTTATGCTCGTCGGGTATTACAACAATGCCTTTGTGGTTCTGTGCTTCCTGCGGCGTATAGTACGCAAAATTCAGGATTATAACAATATCGCCCTTTTTAATCAGTCTTGCTGCCGCACCGAGAACACTCACCCTGCCGCTGCCCGCCGCTTCAGGCACAACATAAGTTTCCACGCGCTGGCCGTTGTTTATATCTGCCACAAGCACCGCTTCATAAGGCAGTATTCCAGCCGCCTTGAGCAAATCGGAGTCAATCCCGATACTGCCGGGATAATCAATATGCGAATCGGTTACCTTAGCCCTGTGAATTTTACTTTTAAGTAATTTAAGCATCATAGTTCGATTTTGGATTTTAGATTTTAGATTTTGGATTATCCTATATTCACATCTTTTCAATGTCAAGAATTATATTATCAATGAGTCTTGCCTGGCCGAGTCTGGCGGCCAGAGCAACAAGAACCTTGCCGGAAATATTGTCTGCTTTTTTAAGCGTGCCGGCATCAACAATTTCAATATATTCAACGGCAAACAACGGGCATTGCTCAATCATCGCTTTCATTTGTTCAATCAGAAAAGCCGCATCACGTATGCCCTGTGCAATCAAAAGTTCGCACTCCTGCAGCGCAGCATACAGCAGCGGCGCAAATTTCCGCTGCTCGGCAGTCAAATAACGATTTCTGCTGCTCATTGCAAGACCGTCGTTTTCACGAATTGTGGGACATACCTCAATTTTTAACGGCATATTCAAATCGTCAACCATTCGCCGAATAATCAGCGCCTGTTGAGCGTCCTTTTGACCGAAAAAAGCTATGTCAGGCTGAATAATATTAAACAATTTAGCACAAACAGTTGCTACGCCGCGAAAATGCCCCGGACGCGACCTGCCGCACAAACAATCTGACAGCCCCTCCGGCTCAACCCATATCATTTGTTCCTGCGGATACATCTGTCTTGCAGCCGGCGTAAAAACCGCATCAACGCCCGCGGCTCGGCATATTTTGCAGTCGTTTTCGAGAGTTCGCGGATACGAGTTAAAATCTTCGTTCGGGCCAAACTGCGCCGGGTTGACAAAAACGCTTACAACAACAAAACCGCATTGTTTTTTTGCCGCACGGACAAGGGAGATATGGCCGTCGTGCAAAGCTCCCATAGTCGGCACAAAACCAATTAAAAGCCCGCGTTTGCGGACATTATCTGCCAGACTGCGAATTTCGCCGATATTATCTATTATTTTCATACATAAAAATCAATCTGTGCCGCAAGTTTTTCAATATCCGCAGGATTCCTTGCGTCAAAATCTTCATCCTTAATCTTAATCACCGGCGATTTTTTCCACTCGGCAAACATCTGCCGGTACTGCCGGTCAAACCATTCCAGAAAATCCGGCTTAATATTCTGCTCATAGGGACGATTTCGTTTATGAATCCGTTCAAGACAGATATTTATCGGCATATCCAGCCGGACCACAATATCAGGTTCGGCAACCTTATCGCAGAGCATTTTATAAAGTTTTTCATAAAGTGTAAACTGCCGGTCGTCGAGCCATTTGCGAGCATAAACGACGTCCTTGTCAAAAACATAGTCGGCCACATAAACGCTGTCTGCTTTGAGATGCTCTTTGCCAATCTGCTCAAAGCGGGTAATAAGAAAATGTATCTGCGAATCGAGAGCAAGTTCCTGTTTGCCGGCGTAAACATCCGGCATAAAAGGATTGGTATCATACGCCTCACGAATCGCCTGCCAGCCGCGAATATCTGCCAGCGACCCAGCTGCGGTGGTTTTGCCCGAACCAAGAACGCCTGAAAAACAAATCAGTTTTGCTTTTCCTGCAACCCGCAGAAAATCGCAGCCGTTGAGCCTTTCGGACAATTCGAGCATATTTACGCCAATCCGCGGATGAATCAGGTCAGGTGAAATTTCCGCCATACCTTTCAACACAAACGACCGCAGATGCATATCGGGATGAGGCAGTTTCAGATGCGGCGAATCAATCACAAGATTGTCATACATTAACAAATCAAGGTCGATTGTGCGGTCAGACCACCGGCCGGACATATTACGCTTTCTGCCGAGCAAATCCTCAATTTTATGCAGTTCTTCAAGCAGTTTAAACGGCTCTATTGAGGTTTGTATTTGTACTACAAGATTCAAAAAATCAGGCGAACCGGCCATTCCGAGCGGTTTGGTTTCGACAACAGAACTGATATTCTTCACTTCAATGCTGTCAATTTTCTGCAACAAAGCGACAGCATTTTCCAGATGACCTTTGCGGTCGCCGAGATTGCTGCCGAGCGAAATATATACAGTTGCTTTATTGTTCACGAATTCACACGAATCATTTTTAACCGCGGATTAACACGGATTGTTCTGAAATCTGTAATCTATAATCTGTAATCTTTCTTTGTTTAGCCGCCATCGGTATGACGGCGTTATAAATAGGTGACTGTCCCCTATTTATAAATAGGTGACTGTCCCCTATTTATATAATTCTGCAATTCTCTGCATTGCCTTTTCGACATTTTCAGGGCTGTTGAATGCACTGATTCTAAAATACCCTTCGCCCGCTGCGCCAAAACCGGCGCCCGGCGTAACAACCACATTCGCCCTGCTCAAAAGCAAATCAAAAAATTCCCACGAGCCTAACCTATTCGGCGTTTGAACCCAGACATACGGAGCATTTACGCCACCAAAAACCTTATAACCCAATTTCTTCAACTGCTCACGTATAACGCGGGCATTGTTCAAATATAAATCGATGCTTTTGCGAATTTGTTTTTTGCCCTGTTTGGAATAAGTCGCCGCTGCGGCACACTGCGTTACATAAGATACGCCGTTAAATTTTGTGCAGTGCCGCCGATTCCATATCGGGTGCAGTTCAGCCGCCCTGCCGTCTTTGGTGTATGCACAAAGCCCCTGCGGAATCACCGTAAAAGCGCATCGCAGCCCTGTAAAGCCCGCCGTCTTGCTGTAACTGCGAAACTCAATTGCCACATCGCGAGCGCCGTCAATTTCATAAATGCTGTGCGGCATCTGCGAATCGGTTATATATGCCTCATAGGCAGCATCAAAAAGAATTATCGCCTTGTTCTTTTTGGCGTAGTCAATCCAGGTTTTAAGCTGCTGTTTTGTCGCTGCTGCGCCTGTGGGATTGTTCGGATAGCACAAATAAATCAAATCAACCGCCCTGTCCGGCAGTTGCGGCACAAAGCCGTTTTCCTCCGTACACGGCATATATACAATGCCTTCATACGCCCCGCTTTCCAGCGATGCTCCGGTTCTGCCTGCCATTACGTTAGTATCCACATAGACCGGATAAACGGGGTCCTGCACGGCTATCACATTGGCAATATCAAAAATTTCCTGCAAATTTCCCGTGTCGCATTTCGAGCCGTCGCTAACGAAAATTTCATTCGCATCAATTTTCGCTCCGCGAGACTGATAATCATTTTCCGCAATCAAATTTCGCAGAAAATCATACCCCTGTTCGGGGCCATAGCCCTTAAAATTTTCACGCTCGGCCATTTCATCAACGGCCTTGTGCATAGCCGCAATTACCGCCGGCGCTATCGGCTCGGTAACATCGCCTATACCAAGCCGAATAATCTTTGCCTGCGGATTGGCCTGACTAAAAATCTTCACCCGCCGGGCAATTTCAGGAAACAAATAACCGGCCTTTAATTTAAGATAATTTTCGTTGACTTTAATCATTTTTCAAACTCGACAATTCAATGCTGTATAGTCCGATAATGCTTACAAATTACATATTGTTGTAAGAGGGTATATTTTTTCGTAATAAACCGCAATAAAATACCTCACAAGGTCCGTCAAGTCAAATATTTACGGGTGTTTTGAGGGAATAGAATGATTTATAGGACTGTTCTATTTTGCCTATGTTAAAATATAGGATTATCAATTTCCCCAAATTGCCCTGCAATGCCGATTTTAACTTGAAAATATTAGGCTTTCCCTTTATAATAGACGAACTCATAAGTGCCGGCTATGGGGGCGCGTGAGGTAATTGCCTGTTTGAGACGGCCTGGGGGCCGGTAGGCGTAACGTTCAACGGAAGAAAAACTCTAAACTAAAAGGTGGAATTTTAGTTGTTGTATTTTGATAAAAGGTGAAATCCATAATGAGCCCAAATACCTCGGGGAAATATACAATGAGCAACGCAAGACAATCCATCAGGAAAATCATTCTGTCAATCTGTCTGATATTATCGGTCGTCTGTTCTGCCGGTCCGGCAGAAATTATTGGCGGCGGCGGAGGCGGCGGTTCAGACCAGCCGGACTACCGTGAAGGCTACCTTTTAATGCGCTTTGCTCCCAGCGGCGGACAGTATCCGACAACAGCACAGAAACAAACGATACTGAACTCCGAACTCACCGGCTGCACTATCGTAAAGGAATACTCCCTTGTGCCGGGCTTGACTTATGTGCAGCTTCCGGCAGGAGCAGATACTGTTACATCGATGCTCACACTGAAAAGCTCGCCATCGATAAGCTATGTCGAAATGGACTGGAAAGTTGAACCTCTGCGTCTGCCTAACGACACAAGATTTAACGAACTTTGGGCAATGGAAAACACCGGCCAGAGCGGCGGCACTGCCGATGCAGATATTGATGCCCCGCTGGCGTGGGATATAACAACCGGAAATTCATCAGTAATTGTGGCGGTTACAGATACAGGTGTTGATTATAACCATCCCGACCTTGCGGCAAACATCTGGAATAACACAGCCGAGATTAACGGACAAGCAGGCGTCGATGACGATGGCAATGGTTATATAGATGACATTCACGGCTATGATTTTACTGAAAACAATGATTCTGACCCAATGGATGACGACGGTCACGGCACTCATTGCGCCGGCACAATCGGCGCTGTCGGCAATAACAACAGAGGTGTTACTGGCGTTTGCTGGAATGCAAAAATAATGGCTGTTCGCATCATCGGTGGAACACAGTTCATTAATGACTCCATCGAAGGTATTCAATATGCCGTAAGCAATGGCGCAAAGGCTATAAACGCGTCGTGGAGGCACTTCGGCGGTTTTTCACAGTCAATGTACAATGCGATTCAGGCCGCAGGCAACGCAGGAGTATTGTTCGTAGCAGCCGCAGCAAATGACAGCATTGATAACGACACTAATCCTTACCCGAACTATCCCTCGAGCTATAATCTCGATAACATTATAGCAGTTATGGCCACCGGCCATACCGACCAGCGGGCTTCTTATTCCAACTGGGGCAAAACAACCGTTGACCTTGCAGCACCGGGCGGTGATATGTCAATAGACCCGGGAATTCTTAGCACCCTGCCTGGTAACACTTACGGCAATTATCAGGGAACCTCAATGGCCGCTCCGCATGTAACAGGCGCTGTAGCATTGATGTACGCGGCAAATCCGAGCCTTACCCCCGCGACATTAAAGAGCATTTTGTTAAACACGGTTGATAAGAAGGCCGAACTGAAAGACCTTTGCGTTTCCGGCGGGCGAATGAACCTTTATGAAGCGGTGCGAAACGCAGCCAGCGACGAACTGCCGCCTACGCCGAATCCCGCACAGTGGGACATTGTGCCGACAGCTACCGGTACTCACACGATTTATATGAGAGCCGTGGAAGCCGTTGACGAACGCGAAGGCGAGATAAGGTATAACTTTGTATGTGTCGAAGATGCGAATCTTAGTTCCGGCTGGCAATTGAACAACTGGTACGAGCCGAATGACCCGAACAAAATTCTGCCCGGCGGAACTTATACTTTCAAAGTACAGGCACGCGATGCAAGATATAATGCAACGGAATTTTCAGACTCTAATTCCGCAACTACTTCCTCGCCCGGCGATACTCTCGGCCCGGCTCCAAGGCCGGCCAGATGGCAGACAGCGCCACGACAAATCGGCTATCAGAAAATAATCGCCGCACAGGCTATGCAGAGTTTCGACGAAAACGGCCCGGTAAAGTATATGTTCGACTGTGCTGAAAACGATTCGCTGGATCAGGACTGGAGCGAATCGGATATGTATCTGAAAGTCCTGCCGTCATCAACACCTTATGGCACAACTTATACTATTACATTGCACGTAAAAGATGCTAACGACAATGAATCGAACACGGCATCCGGAACTATAACTCTCCGTCAGGCCCCGCGCGTTCTTGAAGTGCCTGTGCCTTATATTACTATTCAGGACGCCATTGATGCTGCCGAACCTGGCGACACTATTGTTATTCATCCCGGTATATACGGCAACAGCGGTTCAGCCTGGATGGATGCAAAAAACCGCGACCTGACAATTCCAGCTGCAAAAGATGGTATTCGTATCATGTGCGACGACCCGAATAATCCGGCTATTGTTGCTGCCACTATAATCGATTGCGCAGGTGAATTAAATACAATTGACCCGAACGGGCATTCTCATCGCGGATTTAATTTAAAAGAAGCGTTGACAAATGCGACTTCAATTGAAGGTCTGACAATACGAAACGGTTACATTCGCAATGGCGGGCAGGATAGCACAACCCCCGGCACTCCCGGCGGCAACAGCGGACCTTCTTACGGCGGCGGCATTCTTTGCACAGGCGGTGCAAGCCCTGTTATAAAAAACTGTATAATAAACAACTGCGTAGTCGATGCAAGCGGCGGAAGAGGCGCTGATGGTCAAACAGCAACTGAGGCCGACCCAAATGGCGCTGACGGCGGAAATGCCGGTAATGCTTTGGGCGGAGGCTTATATGCAGATGCGGCCAGTTCACCTGTTCTGATTGACTGTAAATTTTTCAACTGCCGGGCATTTGCAAAAGGCGGCGACGGCGGCAACGGTACAGACACAAGCAAATATAGAGGCATAGGCGGTTCTGCTGCAAATACTATCGTTGGCGGCGGCGGTATCTTTTACGACGGCAGTACTAACGCAAAAGTTTATAACTGCACAGTAACAGACTGCAATGTATGGGAGTCCCCAAATGGAAATAATGGAAGCGTAGGAACAGACGACCCAAACAAAACACCGACTCCGCTTTTTGACCTCAACTATCCGCAGATTGCCATCGGTGCTGCCATTGGGCTCGGTCCAATGTCCAACAACGGAGAAATCAAATTTTGTAATTTCACAGATAATATTGTTTGGGTGGATGCAAATAATGCCGATTATACTTATGATCCATGTAGCGGCGGTGCTGTTGGTATTATGAGCAACAGTACGGTAAACATATCCAATACGCTCATAGACCGAAATATATCCGACTTCGGCGGCGGAGGTATTAGATCGCATACCGCAGTTACACTCACAATTACAGACTGTGATATTACCAATAATGTCGGCTTTACAGAAGAATCTATCAACCAAGTCTTCCACGACCTCAACGGAGCCGGCCTGTATATGGACGGCTCGGCCACGCTGACAATCACCGACAGCAGTTTCACCGGTAACACTGCTCGCTCCGGCGATGATAAAGGCGGAGCTGTTTTTGTTGGGGATAGCGCCGCTGATAACGTAATAACTATACATAACAGTGAATTCAGCAATAACACCGGCGGATATGGCGGCGGCGTATGTATCTTTAATGCCCATCCGCTAATAATCAGTTCCTGCGAGTTCAGCGACAACACCGGTTTATACGGCGGAGCTATTCATGTTGGCGATTCAAACTTTGTAATGACAGATTCTCAATTGCTCGGCAATAACGCAACAGGTTCAACATCGGCTACCGGCGGCGGCGTTTACGCCCTCAACAGCGGCGTTTCAATAAAAGATTCGTTGATTGAAGACAATAACTCCGACGGTTTCGGCGGCGGCGTGCATTTCAGGGGCACACATCCCCAATATACGACACAGGAACTTTATAATTGCATTATCACAAACAACCTTGCTGCTGCGAATGGCGGCGGCGTAGGCACGGCGGTTGACGCTTCTCCATTGATACGCTTCTGCACTGTAGCCGACAACACCGCGCTAAACAGCGGCGGCGGTATATCATGCACAAACAGCTTTGTGCAAATCGTTGATTCCATCGTCGCAAACAACGATGCAACCGGAATGAGCAAAGGCGACGAAATTGCGGTTTTTGCTCCGTTCTATCTGCCAAGCACGATTCTTGTGCAGAATTCTTTGGTCGAGCTTGGACTGCCGAAAATTTACTTTGAAAACGCAGCGGCAACATATCTGTGGTCAAGCAGCAATGTAACAGCCGACCCGATATTCACAAGCACCAATGTTGCTCTGAATGAATATTATCTCAGCCAGACCGCAGCGGGGCAGACCTCGCAAAGCCCTGCCGTTGACAAGGCCTCGGTAAATGCAGACAGCACAGAAGCTCCTGCCGCCGTGCTTGGTCAGGACGTTAATGATATGACCACCCGCACGGATTTTGAGCCTGATACCGGCAAGGCCGATTTGGGCTATCATTACACTGCCATACCCACAGGCAGAAAATATTCGCTCGAACTCGAAGTCCTCGGTCCGGAAGACGGGATTTTAAGAGCAAACTGGATAGAAAGAGGCGTTCCCAAAATGGCCGAGGCTGCCAATGACGACCCGTGTACAATTAACATTTACGCAGGCACCGTTGTTTCGCTCACCGTAACCACTACTGCCAGTCCGTATTTCATAAACTGGACAGGCACAGATAATGATACGTTGATGACTCTTACAAATACGGCAACGATGAACCAGGACAGAGACGTCAAGGTCAGAATCCGCAGTGAAGCGGCAGTTACCGTGCCTACTGAAGAAGATACGATTCAGGCCGGCATCGACGCAGCCTTTAACGGCGATACGGTTTATATCCTGCCGGGCGTTTACACCGGAGACGGAAACCGCGACCTCGACTTCAAAGGCAAAAAGATAAAACTTTCCAGCACAAACCCGACCAATCCAGCCGTTATTGCCGCGACGATTATTGACTGCCAGGGCAGCGAACTCGACCCGCATAACGCAATCAATTTCGTCAGCAATGAAGGCCTTGATTCGCAGGTGCTTGGCCTGACTATTCGCAACGGCTATATCGTCGGAGCTTATGGCCCCGGCGGTTATCCTGACCCCTGCTTCGCCGACGGCTCTGACGCCACAGGCACAGGCAAAGGCGCAGGCATATTCTGCGACGTCAACAGCAGCCCGACAATTATGAACTGCGTAATCGAAAACTGCATTGTTACCGGCGGCTACGGCGGCCACGGCTGGGGCGAAGAAGATTCCGGCGGATACTGGGTTGACCCCGCCAACAGCAATAACGCATATCGCGGCGGCGACGGCGGTAACGGCTACGGCAACGGCTACGGCGCAGCAATGTATTTCAGCACAAACTGCAAGCCGTATATCGAAAAAGTTAAATTTATAAATAACCGTGCAAGCGGCGGTATCGGCGGCGATGGCGGAGACGGCGGTAAATCCGGAGAATTAACCACACCCGGCGCCGAAAACAGTGGCGGCGACGGCGGCAGCGGCTACGGCAGCGGCTACGGCAGCGCAATGTATTTCGACAGCGACTGCGAGCCTGTAATCGTTGACTGTAATTTCATCGGCAATGTCGCTACATCCGGCCTGGGCGGACGTGCAGGCGATATCGGTACAGGCACTCCCCTTTCGCCGGTAAGAGCACGCTACGGTTATTACGGCACTAATAACGGCGAAGGCTACGGCGGTGTAATTTATGCCGAAAACGGCTGCAAAA
Organism: Blastopirellula marina; assembly: GCA_020721975.1. GTDB lineage: Bacteria > Planctomycetota > Phycisphaerae > Sedimentisphaerales > UBA12454 > DYLR01. Next base: position 22,621 of record DYLR01000011.1, read on the forward strand.
TAACCATCAAAAACTGCCCGCAGATTGACGATAACGGCTCTTATACCGAATGGTGGGGCTGGCTGCCTGCTTATCCTTATCACAGTATTGACACAACAGAAATTTCCAGCATCGGCGGTGCATTTTACATTAACAGCAATTGCGATTTTGACGCAAACAATATCGTCGTATCCAACAGCTTCGGCTCGGCTGTATATATAACCGACGACGCCAATTCCGTAAAAATCTCCAACAGCACAATATCGGGGACACAGTCCGATTTGGATGGAGGCGGCATAAGCATTGGCGATAACTGCGGCAGTGCAACATTCAGCAATGTTACATTCCTGAAAAACGATACCAATGGCGACGGCGGCGGTATGCACATCTGCTCGGATGCCAATTTCACGCAGTGCTACTTCTTCAATAACACCGCCGACGGCACAGGAGCCGCAATGAGAATCGACTGCAACAGTCTTATCACGCTGGATTTTGTATCCTGCAATTTCTCCAGTAACGTTTCGCTGAATAACGGCGGCGCAATTTACGGCGACAACTGTCAGCTTATATTCAACGATACATTCTTCATAAAGAACCAGGCGATGCACGGCGGTGCATTTGATATGGTTAATGCAAGACTGCGGCTTGTTGACTGCGTTGTGCAGGATAATACCGCTATCGCAACCGATTCCATCGGCGGCGGTATATTCGCCACCAATACGGCCATGAGCCTTGAACATACCCGGTTAGTCAATAACCAGTCCAAAGGCACGGGCGGTATGGGCGGTGCGGTAGGCATAAACAACTGCCGCGATATAACCTTGTTCAACTGCCTGCTGGCGGATAACTTTGCAGATAAATTCGGCGGAGCGGTGAACTGCTCGCTGAATTCAAAGGCCCTGCTCATAAACTGCACTATCACCAAAAACCACGTATCATCGAGCGGTTTCGGCGGCGGTATTTATACCGACTGGTCAAGCCAAGCCGATGTATTTAACAGCATATTAAGCAACAATATCCGCTATGCAATCTGGGACGACGGTACAATACGGGATGTTCAACTGCAATATAACCTGTTCTTTGACAACGACCCCAAACAAACTGAAAATCCGGTCTCCGGCGATTACTGGGACGAAGACCAGAACAAGGCCTTCGGCGGCCCCGTTGACGTCGGTCAGGAACAGTCCGATATTAACGGCAAACTTGTCAATCTCGGCGCAGGCCGGCTGGCCGCCAATAACCTCTACGGCAACCCAGGCTTTGTGCAGGGCAACCTTGGCGAATTTTACCTCGACCAGTCGCTCACAACCGCCGTTGACAGAGGCGTGGACGGAAACGACCTGCCGATACCGTTCAATATCGATTTCACCGGCTATACCACCGACCCGGCCGCTAATCCTGCTGACGACTCCAAGCCGGTTGATTTGGGCTACCATTACAGAAGCCTTTCCGATTCAGCCTTAAACAAGGCCACGCTGACGGTTACGGTCATTGGCGGCCACGGCAGTGTTAAGCCGAATTCCGGCGTGTATTTCAAAAATGAAATCGCCGAGCTTGAAGCCATACCGGATTCCGGCTGGCGCATCAAATACTGGAAAGGCACAAATGACGACAGCACAAAATCCCGCAGCAATACCGTAACAATGACCGCCGATAAGACTGTGGAAATAGTCTTTGAACAGGCACAATACCATTATGTCGGTTCAAATTGGGAATTCCACACAATCCACGAGGCTATCAACGAAGCCCATGACGGCGATATTATTGTCGTCGATGAAGGCATCTGGGACGAAACCGATATAATTGTCCGTAAGGCCGTTGTAATCACAAGCAAAAATCCGGATGACCCGTGCTGCGTAGCAGCCACAATAATCCAGCAAACCCCCGGATACGTCGGAAAACGGTTTATCTTTACATCCGATGCGACGGAAGGCACGGAACTTAACGGCTTTACAATACGTAATTCCAGCTGGGGTATAGCAACAGCCAGCGATGGCGGAGTTGGAGAAAACGGCGGTGACGGTTCTTCTGCTGCGGGCGGAGCTATTATTTTTAATTCAGGCAGTAATGTGCTTGTAAAAAATTGTGTAATACTAAACAATTATTGCGAAGGCGGCACCGGCGGTAAAGGCGGAGATGCCGACGCAACTCACAACGCCGGTCGCGGCGGCTGGGCTGGTCGCGGAATGGGCGGCGCCGTATATATGGGCACCGATTCAACTACAAAATTTGTCAATTGCCAGTTCATCGACAACAGCACCCGCGGCGGAAACGGCGGAAACGGCGGAAACGACGCCAACCCGGGCGGCGAAGAAAACTACGGCGGCAACTGGTCAAGACCTTATTCGTATGATTATCCACCACTGGTTTTGGGAAGCATATTCCGTGAAGCCGACCTGTGGCAGGTCTGGGGCTATGCAGGCCCGCCGCGATGGTACTCCGGTTATGGTGGAGCAGCTTACATTGACCGCAGCGCTGTGGCAACATTTGAAAACTGCCTGTTCACCGGCAACTCCGTGCTGCGCAGCATGAGCGGTACCGGCGGCAACGACCTGATCGGCGGCGAAAATGCCGAGCCGGCAGTCGCTTACTCTCTGCCCAATTACGGTGGCGCGGTGTTCTGCGATGCATACAGCGCGGCCAAATTCAAAAACTGCATATTCACGGGCAATTCCACAACAACGCCCGACCCGAACTTCCACGCAATGAATCCGTATCTCGGACACGGCGGCGCTATTGCAGCTGAAGGATGCGCAATATTTGAAGTCGATAAATGCACCTTCACAGACAACGTCGCAACGGTCGGCGGAGCATTATATTTCAACGCCGCTGCCCCGCGCATCGTTGATTGCAATTTTGCCGGCAATACGGCTATTCAGGGCGGCGCCGTTGCAGGCACTATCGGCGTAGCCGAATTAGTCGGCTGCTCGATTACGGACAACACAGCCGCTTACGGCCTTGAAGACGTCAACAGCGGCGAAGTAATTTACGGCGAAGGCGGCGCCGTTCGCACATGGCAGGCGGAAGCCTATATCGCCGATTGCGAAATCACCGGCAACACAACCGACGGTTCCGGTGGCGGTGTATTCATCGGCGGCGACGATGACCCGACCGTTGACGGCCCGGCAATAGTCAACTGCCTTATAACGGAAAACACCGCTGCCCGCGACGGCGGAGGCATAAGTTCAAACTGGGGCGCACAGCTCGGTATCGAAAGCTGCACAATCGCAGGCAATACCGTCGAAAGCAATATCTTCCCGAAATCCTACGGCGGCGGCCTGTTCGTCGGCTACTCATCTGCGGTTGATGTATTCAACAGCATCATCTGGGGCAATTATGCCGAGGATAACGGATCGCAAATTGCAGTTGCATCAGGCGGAGTATATAATATGAGGCCAAGTCAGGTGCAGGCAAGGTACAGCGATATTCAGGGCGGCAGCGTGCCTGTGGCGCATCCCGGCACGGGCGGCTCGGTCTGGACGGACCTGAACTGCGTATATATCTTTGACCCAAACAATCTGTCCGGCACAGCCTTGAGCAATCCGCTGTTTATCTCCAATCTTACGCTCGGCAATTATTTCCTCAGCCAGCCGGATACCGGCGACGCTAATCAGACCCAGTTAAGCCCTGCCGTAAATGCAGGTCTCGGCGTTGCATCCGATTTGCCGCTGGGGCAATACATTTACACAACACGAACTGATTCGGAAAACGATTTTAATGATATCGATATGGGCTTCCATCACCGCAAGCCGGATATTTACGCATTAGGCGATATCAATCTCGACGGCTACATCGATATGTCCGACCTTGCGCTGATAGGTCTGTGGTGGGGCAGCAGCTGCTACTTCCCCGACTGGTGCGAAGGCGCAGACCTTAACCATGACGGCATTGTCAATTTTGCCGATGAGACGATTATAACCACGCGGTTCAATCTTGACGATATGCCGCCGATTCCAAACCCGATGAGCTGGCTGATGCCGCCGCAGCCGAGCAACGACCTGCCCAAATGGACAGTGATAATGCAGGCCAGCGATGCGATTGACAACACCGGCCTGATGGTTGAATATCAGTTTGTCGGTGTAACAGGCGCCTCGCAGGTTGCGGGAATGACCAGCGACCCGTCGAGCAAGCAGTTCTTCAGAGACTGGGACCCGAATTCATCGTGGAGAATTACCGGCCTGGCAGCCTCGACGGAAGGCGACCCTGAAACAGTTTATGCTTTCCGCGTTCGCGCAAGGGACATTAACGGCAATATGACCGACTGGTCGCCCGTGGGTTATTTCTCCGCAGGTGCCGGAGCTACAGCTCCCCCTGCCCCGACCTGGCAGTCCGTGCCGGCTGTATCGGCACCAAACACGGTCTCGATGACGGCAGCGGTTGCTGGCTATCAGGGTACGCTTCAGTACAATTTTGAGGAAACAACCGGCGGTATAGGCGCTACCGACAGCGGCTGGATTGCAAGCCCGACTTATGTTGACAGCGACCTTGAACCGAACAATACTTATACTTATCGCGTAAAAGTACGGGATGTCAGCGTGCCGTATCTTGAATCGCAGTGGTCAACCTCGCAGTCTGTAACGATAACAGAAACACTTGTTGTAGATACGACTCCGCCGGGATTGCCGGCAGTGTTGTGGGTTGTTCAGCCGATAAATACGGGTTCGTCTCCTTATTACCATACAATGACGATAAATGAGTTTATTGAAACTGTGAGCCTGCCGGTACAGTACAAGTTCGAGTGTTCCAACAGCACCCACACCAGCGGCTGGATTACAGGCGTAGCCGGGCAAACAATTACATATACCACGCCCAATCCGGTAGGCTATCAATACAAACAATATTACACATGGCGAGTAAGAGCCCGCGACGCAGCAGGCAATGAAACAGTTTCAGCCTGGGTCTCAACGGTATATCCATAGCTTCCAGACGCCACGCCAAAAGCCCCGCTTCAAACTGTCGCGGGGCTTTTTTATCGCACTATTTTTAACCGCGGATTATTTATTACTACAACGCTATTTGTAATATGGAAACGAAACAGACTAAAAATCCGAAG
>DYLR01000012.1 GCA_020721975.1 Blastopirellula marina
AAGAAAATTTACCTGTTGCTAAGTGCTGAAATGTCAATTAGTTACAAAATAATGAGGGTTTCCGCGTGTATTAAGAGTCAGCTGCTCTACCAACTGAGCTAATCGCCCTAACGTTTTATTGTATAACAGGTTATGAAACCTGCCTCAAACGGCAACAAAAAGTCGCAATATCCGTTGCGACAGATCTGCCATTAACTTTACACCCTGCCCAGCGATTTTGCAAGAAGATTGCTCCGCTGAAATTGCTCTGTTGAAAAGCTGATAACAGCATCATTTTGAGCACAAACCGCACAGCAACTGCAGTCAAGAAGTCTGGGCAAATGAGTAAATTTTCTTCTTTTACCCCTGCGGTTTATCCGTATAATGTGTTGATTGACCGACAACAGCCGGCAAACGACTGCTGCCCGTATTGCGGCTTATTTTAACACAGGTCATTGGCAGCCTTTACGGAGTAAGGTTTTGACGGAACAGACTGAACCAATCCAAACTGCGGCACAGCCGACAAAAAAATGCCCGTTTTGTGCAGAGGTAATCCTTGCCGAGGCAATAAAGTGCAAACACTGCGGCGAATTTCTCAACACCGACCGGGCCAGAGCTGCCGGACAAACCGCAACACAGCAAAACGACAAACCGCAGGACAATAAAAAAAATATACTGCTTGTTTGCCGACCGAGTCTGTGGAATTTGGCAGGTTTTTATGCCAAGGGGCTGATTGTCTTTTTATTTGCTGCCTGGCTGACCGTTCAGCCGATTGAAAATGTTTTTAACTCTCAAAATACCGCCGACGCAGCCGCACTTGTTAAATTTATACAGACTTACAGGCCTTTGACAGGATTCGGCATAGCATTGATGTCGCTCGCCATAATGGTATGGAAAACAATTGCACTCCGGGCAGTCTATTATGAAATTTCTGCTGAACGGATAGAACATGGCAGAGGCGTATTTAACCGCAAAGTAGATAATATCGATATGTTCCGCGTGGTGGATATTTCACTGCGGCAGTCGTTTATTGATGTAATGCTCGGTATCGGGTCGGTGAAACTAACCACAAACGATAAAAGCAGTCCCGAGCTTGTATTTCAGAAAATCCGGCATTGTCGTCGGCTTTACGATATAATTAAAAAAACCAGCCTCGAAGCCGACCGTAAGCAAAAAGTTGTACATCTCGAATAACAAACTTTTTACGATTTATACAAACTGTACGCCCACGCCGATATTTGCGCCTTCGGTTAGAAGTTCCCGGTCAACGCGAACCACTTTGCCGCTTTTGATGCGGGCAAACTGCCCCTTTTTTTTCGCAAGATTGATGCTTCGCGGAAAGTTCAGTTCCACGATTTGCCCTATCCGCATTGGTGCGGTCATAGGTACTAAAACGAATACCCCGCCGCGGGCAATATTGGTCGCCCGCGCATTGAAAAAACGATTAGCCTCCGGCAGCCATACACTTACCGGCCAGCTTAACTCCGTTCGGGCTTCTCTTCTTTGTTCTTGAATTACTGCCTGTGCCATAAAATTACTCCGTTAAAATAGGCTATATAGCTTACACAGGTAATTTATCGTCAATGTTAAACCAGATAAAATAGAAAATTTGGGTGTTTTCTTAAAAATTTTTAACTTCCGATAAATATTGGCCTGAATCTGAAAAACAGAATAAGTTATCGGACATTTCAGGCATGGAAATCAATAGTTTTTTTTACACCTGAATCCTGTACCTTTTTTCTTGCATATATTTCGCAAACTGGTAATTTTATCAGCTCTTGAGGTGAATAAATGAACTCGGCTCCAACGAATGTCGAGAAGCTGCGGGCGATACCTATTATAATTGTTGCGACCTTTTTGCGGTCTATATACCTGCTGACGGTTACAGGCACGGTCTTTGTGCTGTTTCTCGATGAGCTTGGTATTGATAAGGCCCGCATAGGTGTCGTGATGTCTATCGCGCCGTTTATCGGCATCATTTCGCTTGTCATTGTGCCGATTGTCGAACGCAGCGGCCTGAAGCGTACGACGAAAATTTTCTGGATGCTGCGCGTACTTATAACCATCCTGATTCCCGTTACGCCGCTGATTATGAAATACACGGGTGAAACCGGCGTATTCGTCTGGTTGTCAGCCACGCAGTGTGCATTTGCCGTTTCGGGTTATATCGCAGTAACAGCTTATGCCTCGTGGTATCAGGAGCTTGTTCCGGACAGACTCCGCGGCAAAACTGCGGCTATCAATTTTATCGGCATAGGCTTATCGACGATAATCACGCTGGCTGCAGCGGGCTATATCACCGACAGATTTGCGGGTCTCAAGCCGTTTGTTTTTTTAATGATTGGAGGGCTGGTAATCGGGTTTGTTGCTGAAGTGGTGTTAAGCCGGCTGCCAGGCGGACAGCCTATATTGAGGCAGGAACATCACAAGACTCATCTGCAGTTCATCAAAGATGCCCTGTGTGATAAGAACTTTATGCTGATGATGGCGGCTCTTGTGCTGATTAATATCGCCGTTTTTGGTGCGGGTGCGTTTGTGCCGTTGTATCAAAAGCAGATTCTCGGTCTTTCGGCCAGCCAGATTATGTTCTCTGCAATGTGTTATTCTGTGGCAGTGCTTGGGGCGTATTATTTTTACGGTTGGGCGGCGGACAGATACGGAGCAAAGCCTGTGCTTATTTTCGGCATTGCCAATCTTGTGCCGAGCGGGATATTCTGGTATCTGACAAAACTGCCGGCAGGCAATGAAGGTCGCTTTGCCGCGACGATATTTGTGGCTGTGTTTTTTGCCCTCACACAGGCCGGATGGGTAATTGGTTTTGACCGTTATGTTTATAATACGCTCATTCCGGTAGGCAAAAAAACTTCATATCTTTCCATTCAGCACGCCGTCGGCGGCGTTGCGGCCGGTGTCGGGCCGCTTGTGACAGGCTGGCTGATTGAAATATGCAAGCCCCTGAATTCAACGACCATAATGGGGGTGAAACTCGATGCGTATATTCCGTTTTTTGTGTTATATGGGGTTTTGACGTTTGCGAGTGTTATGCTGCTGAAAAGACTCAAACAGGACAGTCAGATTACAACCCAGCAGTTTGTAGGTATGTTTTTTCAGGGCGACCCGCTTACGGCACTGCATTCAATGGCTCGTTACCGGATGGCCAAGGGCGAATCTGAACGCATTGACAAAACATCCGATATGGGGATGTCCAGCAGTCCGCTTAATGTTGAGGAGCTTTTAGAAGCCCTGCACGACCCGAGTTTTAACGTTCGTTATGAAGCCGTTATAGCGATATCGCGTCGCAAGCCGCATCCCAAACTTACCGAGGCGTTGATTAACATTTTGCTTGGCCCGGACCTTGAGCTTGCCGCCTCGGCGGCCTGGGCGCTTGGGCGTATCGGCGACAAATCCGCTATCGGCGCTCTTCGTGAATGTCTTGCTGTGCCGTATCCGCTGCTGCAGGCGCGTGCTGCGCGGACATTGGGCGCTTTGGGCGACGTTGAAAGCTCTCCGATGCTGCTGGACTGGCTGCGCAGCGACATTGACCCGACACTGAAAAGGGCATGCGCATCGGCTCTTGGCGCCCTGCGCGTGCCGGCTGCGCTGCCGGATATTTTCAATCTGCTGCTTACAAACAAGCGTGCGAGTTTTCGCGGCGAGCTTACAATGGCGATGGCGCGAACGGTTGGGTCTGAAAGTCAGTTTATTAACCTGTGGCGAAGAATGAACGAAGATACCGCGACCGCAGAGGCTCATCAGGTAATCGATACCTGCAAATCTCTTGCAAAACTGAAAATCAGCGAGGGTCCGATTGTCGAGCGATTGAACGATTGCGCGGAGAAATTTGCCTCAGGCCGGACGGCTGAAGCCACAAAAATAATTTGCGATATCGCCGTCGAGCTGCCTACCGACGGTATCGATCATCATATTATAAAGCTGATGAATCTGTGCAGACAGCAGCTTTTAAGTGTTCCGCAGCAGGACCACTGTCTGCTTGCTCTTTTGCTGCATATTATTTCGACAATGCTCCGCCGGCAGGTAGTGCAGGTCAAGCGGGCAGGAAAAACAAAAAATATTTAACAAAACTAATACTCAATGAAACTAACATTTTACGGTGCGGCACAGGAAGTAACAGGCTCATCACACATGTTGAGCGTCAACGGCAGCAATGTGCTGCTGGACTGCGGTCTGTTCCAGGGCAGGCGAAAAGAAGCGTTCGAGAAAAACCGCAATCTGCATGTTGACCCGGCAGAAATAGACCTGATTCTGCTGTCTCATGCTCACATGGACCACAGCGGCAATATTCCAACACTGGTCAAACAGGGCTTTACCGGGCCGATTTACTGCACCGACGCCACCGCCGATTTGTGCAGAATAATGTTTCGCGATTGTGCCTACATTCAGACCAAAGACGTTGAATACGTGAACAAAAAACGCATCCGTCAGGGTAAAAATCCGTTTGAGCCGCTTTATACGATTGAAGACGCCGACAAGGCCGCAGCGCAGATTCGCAGCATACCTTACAGACAGGAATTTGAGCCGGCAGCAAATTTAAAGGTAAAATTTTATGACGCCGGGCATATTCTCGGCTCGGCATTTACGGAAATTATTTTCAAAAACAACGGCTCGACGCGCAAGCTGATGTTCACCGGCGATATCGGCAGGCGGGACATTCCGATTTTGCGAAACCCCGAACCGGTAAAGGAAATCGACTATCTTATAACCGAAAGCACTTATGGAGACAGGCGGCACCAGGACATCGGCAATACCAAATATGAATTGCAGCGGGTCGTTAATACTATCTGCCGCACCAAAGGCAAGCTCATAATTCCTGCATTCAGCATAGGCCGAACGCAGCACATTGTATATTTGCTCAACCAGCTTTATCACGAGGAAAGAATTTGTCCGCTGCCGGTTTATGTTGATTCGCCGCTTTCCAGCGCGGCAACAGCAATTTACTCCAGGCATACCGAGTGCTGGGACGAAAACGCCCTGCGTTTTATGAAACTTGCGATGATGCCGTTCAATTTTGAAACTTTGCGTTATACCGAGGACCTTGAACAATCAAAATCGCTCAACGACATGCCCGGGCCAATGATTATTATATCGGCCAGCGGAATGTGTGAAGCCGGACGGGTGCTGCATCACCTGAAAAACAATATTGAGGACGAAAGGAATATTGTGCTGATTGTCGGATATATGGCCGAGAATACCCTTGGCAGAAAAATTGCGGACAAACAGACATCTGTAAAAATCTTCGGCGAAACGCTTTCGCTGCGGGCAAAGGTTGAGGAAATATCCGCATTGTCGGCGCACGCTGACAAATATGAAATGCTTGAGTATTTTGAATTCTGCGGCATAAGGCATATCGACACGGCCTTTTGTATGCATGGCGAACGCGAAACACTGGAACGGTTTGCCGGGACTTTGCGCGATAACGGCGTCAAAAATGTTCATATACCGCAGCCGCTGCAGTCGTTTGAGTTATAAAATATCCTGTTGAAATTTCCTGTGATTCATGTTTATAATGGTCGAAGAGCATTTAGCATTTTTTCCTGGAGTCGATATATGTCAAGACATTTACAACGTGAAATAGAGGGTCTTAAAAAGAAAATACTTGCCCTGGGAGCAATGATTGAAACGGCGGTGCGCGACAGCGTGATTTCAATCGAGAAACGCGACGCCGTCCTTGCTCAGCAGGTAATCGATAACGACGCCAAAATCGACCAGACCGAGGTTGATATAGAAGAGGATTGTCTCAAGATACTTGCTTTGCATCAGCCTGTGGCGATTGACCTGCGGTTTATTATTGCAATGCTGAAGATAAATAACGACCTTGAGCGCATCGGCGATATGGCCGTGAATATCGCCGAGCGGAGCAAATTTCTTTCGACTCTGCCGCCGGTGAAAATTGCCTTTGACTTTACGCTGATGGCCGACAAAACAAAAACAATGGTTAAAAACAGCCTTGATGCGATGGTTAATATGGATTGTAATCTTGCCAATAAGGTGCGCACGGGCGACAATGAAATCGATGCGATTAACCGCCAGATGTACGAACAGACTAAAAAGGCCATGAGGGAGCATCCGGACAGGATAGATACGCTGGTTCATCTGCTTGGCGTTTCAAGGTCTCTTGAACGAATGGCCGACCATGCGACCAATATCGCAGAGGATGTTATTTACATGGTCGAGGGCGCAATAATCCGCCATCAGGACAAGGAATAAATTGCATAACCCCTGAAACTGCAGGACAGGAAATGGCTTTTGTTGAAAAAGGGCTTGGCGGAAAGTGGAAATTCAGGGAATTTCCAATTGCAGCCCGGCGTATGCGCGACCTTGACGAAGGACAGTGGCTAGATTGTGAAATTCCTTCTTCAATCTACGCAAATCTCATGGCTGCCGGACTGACAGACCCGTTTGATTTTCGTGCAAATCCCGAAAAATACGACCATATAAGCGACAAACCCTGGATATATAAAACTGAATTTGACATACAGCCGGATATGCAGGCATGCGACAGGGTCGAATTATTTTTTGAAGGGCTCGATACCTTTGCCCAGGTTTGGTTCAATGAGAGACTGCTGGGGCGGACGGATAATATGTTTATTCCGCACAGCTTTGACGTAACCGCGCTGCTGAAGAATACCGACAACAGGCTGCTTGTCAAATTTGAGCCAGCCCGGCAGCACGCCGATAAACTCATGCGCCGCTATGGAGCGATGGGCAGTAATTTTTCTTTTTATCCTTCACGTGCCTACGTTCGCAAGGCGCAATATCAGTTCGGCTGGGACTGGGCTCCTGCGATGCCCGGTTGCGGCATATTCAGGCCTGTTTTTCTGCGCGGATTCAAAAAGGCCTGTATTGAAGACGTTTGCGTGCGAACAATTAGTTGTTCTGAAAACACAGCCGACGTACAGATTGCCCTAAGAATCGGCCGGACCGGCAATCAGATGTATTCCGCAGCCGTTTCCGTAAAAGGGCATCATACGGATATAAAACAAACCGTCAGTTTTGAACCCGTCATGGATAGACATTCCATAATTATTCGCATAGAAAACCCGAAGCTTTGGTGGCCGGCAGGCATGGGGCATCCGTCGCTTTACAATCTTAATATCGATTTAATCGACGGCGTTGACGTTATTGATACCTTTAATACACGGTTCGGCATTCGTGAAATAAAACTGAAACGCGAAGATTTCCGCAACGGTCAGTCGTTCGGGTTTGAAATCAACGGCAGAGATGTAAACATCTGCGGAGCGGACTGGATAGGGCTTAGCCTTATGCCGGGTACGCAGACCGTTGACGATTACCGCAGGATGCTCGCAATGGCACGCGGGGCAAATATGAATATGCTGCGCGTGTGGGGCGGAGGATATTATGAAAACAGCGAATTTTACGACATCTGCGATGAAACAGGACTGATGGTCTGGCAGGACTTTATGTTTGCCTGTGCGTTTTATCCCGACCGTCAGTGGTTTATGCAGAAGATAGAACACGAGGCCCGCACTATTGTAAGGCGGCTTGGAAATCATCCATGCATTGCGATATGGTGCGGCAATAATGAAATCGACTGGCTCTACGAAATGAACAGTTTCGGTTCAGGCCGGAAATTTTACGGCAGAAAAATATATCATGAGCTTTTGCCGTCCATAATGCGCGAACTGATTCCCGACAGCGAATATATTCCTTCTACTCCCCTTGGACCGCCGGGAAAGGCCAATGACCCCGATTATGGTACGGTTCATAACTGGCATATCTGGTCGGGCTGGGAATCGACGCGGGAATATATTTCGCCGCGAAATGCTGTGCCGGGTTTTGTGAGCGAATTCGGGATGCAGTCCGTACCGTGCATGCAGACGCTTAAAAGTTTTGTGCCTGATACGGACATGAAAATTTCGTCCCGGGGCATTGAAAAACACAATTATCATATTGACGGCAACAGTCGTCTGTACAGATATATAACGGAACTGTTTCCGCCGCCTGCGGATTTGGACGACCTGATTTATCTTTCGCAGCTTACTCAGGCTCGCGGGGTAAGCAGCTATATCCGGTTTTTGCGTTCACATCCGCAGAAAAACTGTGGCGTTATGTTCTGGCAGCTTCACGATTGCTGTCCTGCCGTAAGCTGGTCGGCGGTGGATTATTTGGGCAGACCCAAGGCTTTGTGGTATTATGCAAAACGTTCTTACGAACAGACTCTTATATCGATTTTCCCGGAATACGCGGAAAACTACTACTGTGCCGATTTGAAACTTGAAAAAATTGCCGTGTCTGTTTTGAATCAGTCCGGCGAGGCGCTTACCGGCACGCTTTTGTGCAGACTGATGGATATGACGCTCAACATTCTTGATGAGTATTCAACAACGGTATCGATTACGCCGCAATCGGTTTTTAAGACCGCCGGACTTCCGAGGTCTTTTCTTGTTCCGCCGGACGCTTCGTCAAATTATATTCTTGTTCAATTAAAGTCCGGCGACGTTGTCGCTGCCGAGGATTGCTTTTTTTATCTGCCGGACAAATATATAAACTGGCCTCAACCTCAATTTACTTATTCAACAACCTCTATTGACAGCGGCAGAGTGAATATGCTGATTGAACCTAAAACAGCCGTGAAGGATTTGTATATCGATTCGCCGTATGCCGCAGATAACTTCATCGACCTGATTAGCGAAAGAGTCTATGAAGTGGAGTTATTGTCTGATTTTCGGGGCAAGCCGGCGTTTCGTTCGGTTAATTCGACGATAAGAAAAATCAGGCGAATCGACTAATCTCGTGAAGAGTATCTCGTAAGAATCTTTGCGTTTCACTTTTCACGAATGGCGTTTCTACATTCCCGGCATCATTCCGGGCATCATCATACCCGGCATTCCGGGCATACCTTCCATACCGCCCGGCATTGTTCCCGGCTTAGGTATTTCAAAGCCGCGTCCGGGTGTACCGGCAGGCGTTCTAAATTCCACCGCCGCCTTTACCTTTTCCTGTAAATCTTTATAAGTCTGCAAAACGCTGCTCGGCCAGAATCGCTCGCCTATCGCCAGACTTGCAAGCTGTTGAGGATTATAACTGTACACAGCCGAATAGTATTCCTGCTGTTTTAACCCCTTTGACGCATCCCAGTCGTTCACTTTGATTACATCAACCAGTATCGCACCGGTTGTATAATCAATTTTTTGAGGTTCACTGCTGCCGTAGCCAGAGGCGCCGTCGGATGTCGTGGTTTCCTCGACATATTTGCCTATCATTTCGCCGCATTTAACCGGGAAATCCTTTGCCGACCATCGACCCAGATGATACTTCATTACCTCGATTGTGGCGGTTTTTGCAGGGTCGCGCCATTCTTTGGGGAACAGGTGCATTCGCAAAGGCGTTTTAATGGGTTCGGTCGGAACAGAGAATTTGCTCCAGAGTATCACCTCGCTATTAAGCTGCTGCTGTTCTTCCACAACATAATTTTTGCCGGCCACCGGATTAAATACGCCCGCACGAATTCTGTACTGATATTCTTTCCCGCTTTCGGTTGTATCATCATAAGCCCAGACAACGACCTTTTTGAGATTTTCGAGTTTATTTCTTTCATCCAGTTTCAGGCTTAAAAATTCATTCTCGATTTTCTGTATGCCCGTTGAGTCAAAATCGCTTTGGCCGGTTCTTTTCGATACAGACGGTTCTGTGCGTCTGATTTGCTCGGCAGGCTGTGTTCGGACTCCGGTCTGACGCGTCGGCGCGGCAGGCGTCATTCCCCCCGGCCCGCCCATACCCATGCCGGGCATTCCCATTCCGCCCATACCCATATCCGGCATTGCTCCGCCTGTGCCTGTGCCTCTTATAGATGTTGTACGGGTTTCCCGTGCGGAAGTGCGGCGGTTGCGTTCTTCTATTCTTGCGCGTTTTTCCGCTTCAAGCTGTTCGCGTTTGCGGGCTTCTTCCTGTTTGGCTATCAGCTCCTCACGGGTTTTCCAGAGTTTCGGGCAAAGCCACTGTGTCCCCGGATATGCGTAATTGTAAACCGCCGGCTGCAAAATCTCCTTCTGATACTGCTCGGCGCCGAAACTTATAAGTACTATATCCATATTGACCTTCAGCTCGTCTATGCTGTGCGGCACAGCCAGTTCTTTTTGCAGGGGAAAATTCCGGGCCTCCGGCACAGGCGCCCACTGACTCCATTGACCGTCTTCGAGCTTTTCCCGTCTTTCAAGCTGAACATCGGCAAATACCGGCCTGGCATACCGCTCGTCCCGCCATTCCTTGCGCACCGACGCCGCGGCAAAACTTTCCCGGAATTTCCTGGCAATACCCTCAAAATCAACCGTACACTGCACACTAACCAGGTCGATATCGTTTAAGTCTGAAGTATCCTGTGAAAACGATGCATTCGGATTCAGCGGGTCGTCGGGTATATGTGTTACTATCTGCACCATTGCCGCGTGAACGTCGTTCACGTCCGGAATATCCGGCAAGTGATATTTTCTGTCTTCAAGACTTACCGTGCCTTCATCATAATAAGGCAGACTCATCGTTTTTGACAAATCCACGCCTTTGATGCTTTTGCTGATGTTTTCGGCAAATAATTCGCATTTAGGCACAAAATTTCCGGCTCGATTCGGCTCGCCGCGAATCTGCTCATAGAGTTTGTCGGCTTTTGTGCTGATATACCGGTCTATTTCGCCCGGGGCGCGAGGCCTGCCGTCAACTTTGACCGCGGGCGCACGAAGCACATTAAAAAATATTATCACAAGACTGATAATTACCGCTATAGCGATAACCGCCTTATCCAGATATTGTTCAAATATACTGCTTTTTTTTCTGCTCATTTACGTTTACTCATCGGTAAAATACCGCAGCGTTTTTCAGCCTGCCGGATGAAACGACGGATTACTCCCTGAAAATTATCATATTCCGGTGTTTTCCGTCGCCGTTTCTGCCGTCGGCGTTTCCACCGGCTGATTCAGGCTGCTCTTCACTGCGTCAGGTTTTATTTTATCATATCCTGCGCGAACAAAAACATATTCGCAGACGCAGGTAAGCTCGACCACAGGCTTTTTGCCGTAGCGATAAAGCCGGTGAGCCTCGCTTTCCCTGTCCGCTGCGTAGCTTTGTATGCCCATAACGGTAATCTGATTATGCACAAACTGCTTTTCAGGTTCGTCGCCTTTATATCCCCTCCAGACGTGCTTTTTTTCACTGCAAAGCTCGCTGATAAAATTCATAACCTGGTCTGTCTCGACGACTACACCCACGGCAAAGTGTACTACGTCAATCGTGTCGTTGCACAGCCTTGTTGTCCACGCATCGGCAAGGCCGCCTGTGAAGCTGGTAACATATACAGGCATTTGAACCTTCGCCTGCTGCTCGCGTGCCGTGCTTTCCGGTGCAGTTGCCATAATAATGGTGCTTTCAAAACTTACGCCGAGCAGTCTTTTAACCGGCGATTCGAGTACGTTTTTGGCCTTGCTGTTAATTTTTATAATCGTATCGGCCAGGTCCTGCTGTATCCACCAGGCCAGTTGTGTGTACCAGCAGTCCTGCACGGCTGCATCGACCCCGGCATACTGCCAGTCCAGCCAGATCTCATAACCGACAAAGTTATCCGTTCTGGCATAACATTTTATACCCAGCGCCTTCTGCTTGCACAATTCGTTAATTATTGCCTCGGTATTGTCTGTCTGGTCTGTACCGCCGTATCTGAATGCGTCTCTGGCCGTGCTTTTACTGCCGGTGGCAAACTCGATTTCCCTGCTTGTGGGAGCTTCACCGGACTGCATTTTCTTAGGCAGCTCTTTAAATGCTTTCAATGCATTTTCGCCAAAATCGCTGAATATCTGCCGCGAAGTTTCCTGCGGTTTCGGAAAAATTTTATAACTTAAAAGTTCCCTTTGCGTTGTCTGGGCGGCAAGTTCAGCCACTTTATTGGCGTCCTGCGCGGCTTTATCCTGAATTTCCTGTTCAACCTGCCACTGCTGCATGGATACCGGATTTCTGCTGATAGAATCGATCCTGTCGGCCAGTGAAACGCTTTGCTGCATCATTTTGGCCAGTCCGCGTTTACCTGTGAATACCAGCAGTCCCAGCAGTACCGCCACAAGCACAAGACCGGCCGGTATCAGCAGCATAATATTCTTTCTGATAAAATTTTTTATAAATTTCATATTATGTTAGAGCCTTTAAGATTGCGTCTGCTCAGGCATCTGCGGCGCATCCCGCCACAGCAGCTTGATTTTAATCCTGAACCATTTGTCGCGCACAATATATTTGGGTTTTTTGAATACGTCATATATCGGATTGCCCTGCTGGTCGAGCTGTACCGACCGGCTGATTTCTTCCTTTGTCATAGGGTCGATAAGTATTTTTTCAGATGAAATCTGCTCAAAGCCTCTGCCTCTGGTTGAGGTGCTGCCGCGGCCTGTCGCCGGCGAGGTTGCGGCCGGTGTAGTTTCGCCGTCGGCGACTTTTATATCTTCCACGCCTATGCCTTCGGGCATCGGCACATCAATAGCCACATCCCCTGTCTCAAGCACCCAGTGAGCCGGCATACCCCTGCCGTAAAGTTCAAAAGGACTGTTGCCGTCGATGAGCTTGTCAAGGTTCGCCAGACGTGTAAGAAATCCCCATTTGCTTTTATTGTCTCCGACACCTGCGGGGTCAAGCAGCTCATCTATGTCCATATACGGGCTGTATCCTTCGATAACAACTGTAAAGCCCGGTCCGCTTTTCTGGCCCGGCGCTTCAAGCGACTGATCTGTACTGCCGGAATAACCCTGAGTCTGAATTTTTCTGGCCGATTCTCCGCCTCTGCTGCTGCCTCCGCCGTACCCCCCGGGCGCCCCCATCGGACCTTCAAAACCGCCAGGCCCCATCATACCTGGACCCATCATACCAGGTCCCATCATACCAGGCACTGCCATACCGCCTCCGGTGGTGCTTCTGGTTGATTCTCTCGTGGCAGTCTGGCCGAACTGAGCGCTTGCAACATTCGATGCAAAGTTAATTTGAATGCCGGTAACAAATATCTGTTTGCGTTCTTTCCGGGGTATTGATTTAACAGCCTCAACGTCGCCTTCCGCGAAAGCCTTGTAAAGATTGCTCTGCTGAGGATTGTTTTCCGCGTTCGGCAGACACATTGCAATGGTCTCGTGAATTTGCGGTATTATCTGGCGGTACTTGAACAAATCGGAATATCTGTTTATTTTCTGCTCATATTCGCTGCGGCGGTTTTGTTCCTGCTGGAATTTATTTTGTGCCTCCTCGGCCTGACTGAGAATATTTTCAACTCTGCGGCGATACTCCTGCGCATCCTTGCTGTAATAGGCCTTTTTCTCAATTCCGGTTTTTACCATACTTATCAGCATTGCAGCCACAAGCAGACCGGCCGCTATCACCAGATACAGCGATTTTTGCTTCCACGTCATACTTAGCGCAATTTTTCGCGGCAAAAGATTCGTTTGCACTTTGGCCAAACCAAGAGCCTGCAGGCCGAGACCATAAGCTATACCCATATCGCAAATGTTTTCGTGCATCTGGGCGGCAGAAACATTTTCCGCGGGCTTGAGTTTGTCGAATGACTCCGGCTTAATGACGGGAAGCTGGAGCGTTTGCTGCAGGAACTTTATTAAACCCTGCATTTTGAATCCGCCGCCCATCACGATTACCTTTGTGAAATCCGTCTTTCTGTGGCTGCTGCTGTAAAAGCCTAAACTGCGCTGAATTTCTGCCGAGAAATCCGTGAACACCGGCCGCATTGAATGGAATATCTGCCGGGCATATTTGCTCATCGGCGCAGTGCGTTTGAGTTTTTCCGCCTTGGCAAAATTCAGCTTAAATGCGTCGGCCACCGCCCGTGTGAACGAATTTCCGCCAAGCGGTATTGTTCGCTGCCAGACTGTGTTTTGAGTACAGACCACAAGATTGGTGTTCTCCGTACCCATATCGAGAATGATTATCGCCTTGCTGTCATCCTGGGGCATGTCGTTACGGTCGTAATGCGCATAATTATAAAGAGCCATCGGCCCCATCTGCACCACCGACACCCTGATGCCCTCTGCGCTGAAATTTTCAAGAAAATCGTTGATAAGCTCGTTCTTAATGGCAAAGATTCCAACCTCAGTATCGGGACTGTCCGACTTTTCCATTATCTGCCAGTCCCACTCGACCTCGTTGATGTCGAACGGTATCTGCTGAACAGCTTCAAATTTAATTATCTCAGGAATGCGTTTTTGCTCGACAGGCGGAAGTTTGATAAATCTTGCAAAACTGCTCTGGCCCGGCACTGAAATCGCCGCGGGGTCCTTCTTCAGGTCGTTGCGGGCAACAAAGGTACTCATCGTTTCCTGCATCACCGCGGTCTTTTCCTCCGCGGATACTTCCTCACCGCTGAGCATCTTTGAATGCTCAATATAGTCAAAACCGATTACCTGTACGCCATCCGCCGTCGGAAGCATACGCAGGGCCTTTAACGAATTACTGCCTATATCGATCGCCCAGACCGACCGCATTGCTGAGGCCATAATGCCTTCCCCGTTTAACGATTTGTCAACTTCCCAACATACGAATTTATCGCCCCGAAAATAAGCCAGGGCTTGTCGTCTTTCATAATTTCACTTGTCTAAAATTCCCAAACTTACTAATTATATCAATATATGATTTTCTATGCCATACATACCTTCGGCTGTAAAGTCAACCAGTACGAGGGACAGCAAATCGCCCAGCTTTGCGATAATTTAGGCCTAAAAAAGGCCGATAACTGCCAAAATGCCCAAGTCGTTATCGTGCATAGCTGCTGTGTTACCAGTTTGGCATCTGCCAAATGCCGTCAGGCAATAAATCGAACAAAAAAACTCAGCCCCAATGCCGCGATTATCCTTACCGGATGTCTGCCTAAAGCCAATTTGCCGGAATTGCACAATCTTGGCAATATAAGGCTTGTCGGCAATATACACAATCTGAATAAAGAAATCAGCGAAATTGTTACCCACCCAGAATTTTATATTAAAACAAAAACTGAACATAAAATCAATGAAAAAAGGGATTTGCCGCAATTAGAGCCGCTAAAATCCTTTACCGGCCATACAAGGGCATTCTTGAAGGTTCAGGACGGCTGCGATGGTTTTTGCAGCTACTGCATCGTGCCGTATGTTCGTAAAAATATCTGGTCGAAACCGCTTACCGATGCGGTAGCAGAAGCGCAACATCTTGTCAGTTCAGGACATAAAGAAATTGTTCTCAGCGGCATTCATCTTGGCGCCTATGGCCGCAGCAGCGTTATTCGCAAAGGGTGGGATGAAAAGGATAGACTGGCGGAACTCGTCAAAACTGTTGCACAAGTACCTGGTCTGGAAAGACTTCGGCTCAGTTCCCTTGAACCCGCTGAACTTAGCGATGCTCTGCTTGATGTAATAGCCAGCTACAAAAATATTATGCCGCACCTGCACTTGTCTCTCCAGAGCGGGTCTGATACTGTTTTGGAGTCAATGAATCGAAAATATTCCATTGGTGATTTTTTAAAGGTTGTTGAAAAGGCGAAATCAAGATTGGACAGGCCGGCAATTACAACGGATATTATTGCAGGTTTCCCGACAGAAACCGATGAAAATTTCGAGCAAACAATGAATATAATTGGCCGGGTGGGTTTTTCGAGAATTCATGTTTTTCCGTATAGTATGCGAAAGGGTACTGCCGCTGAGAAATTTGGGGATACGGTATCTGCCGCTGTAAAGCGGGAAAGAGTAAATCAGATTAAACAGCTCGGCTCTGAACTTGCCCGGAAATTTGCCGCGAGATTCATAGGCGAAAGGGTAACTGTTTTAGTTGAGGATGAGAAAAATCGCACAGGTCTTTGTGAGCGATATTATACTATGAGAGTTCTTGGCAGGCCTGTTCAAAAAGGCCAGATTATCACCGGCACAATCCAGCCGGACGGCTGGTCAATTCTTTAACTGGCATTGCTCCAAACCTCGCGAGAATCGCGGGTTAGCTTAAACTTTCCGATTTTTTCGTAAACGCTTTCATAGCACTGCTGTTTTGTTCAGCATGACGCGGTCTGCAAAACGTTTTGGTCTTAATATATTCGCTTACCTTGAAGATGTATTGACAAGATTGCCCGCCCAGCCGGTCAATAGATTACAGGAACTATTGCCGGATGAATGGGCCAAGCGTAATAACAAGCCGCAATACAACTAAACAACTAACACACCTATTTAAAAATCTTGTACCCACACCGGACGCTTACGATATTAAAATATCCACAAGACGGTTCGTGTATAAGGAATTTTTCTTGTTATTACAAAAAATGGTGTTCTCTTGTAATAAGTGTTTTTCTTATTACAAGTTCAATAATAAGGTTTTTTTACGATGAAACGTGCAAGGACAGGGCAATACGTTGCGATATCGACAGTCGGCAAAAAGGTCAAGGCGTTTATTCCTGATGCGCTGCCGCCTGTACCGGCTCTTGAGATTTCGCCCAATTTGCAGGAATCCATCGACCGTGCGTTATTGGCTCTCGGCAGATTAGACAGCATTTCGATACTTTTGCCGGACATGTCTTTATTTCTTTATATGTATATCCGCAAGGAAGCTGTGCTATCCTCACAAATTGAAGGTACGCAGTCTTCGCTGTCGGATTTACTCTTGTTTGAGATTGATGCCGCTCCGGGCGTTCCGCTTGACGATGTGCAGGAAGTATCGAATTATGTTGCTGCGATGAATCACGGCCTAAAGAGGATACGCGAAGGATTCCCTGTTTCTGTACGGTTAATCAAAGAAATTCACAATGTTCTACTTTCCAGGGGCAGGGGCAGCAACAAAGAGCCTGGGCAGTTCCGCAAAAGCCAAAACTGGCTCGGCGGTACAATATCTGGCAATACGGTGTTTGTGCCTCCTCCGCCGGGCGAAGTGGCACAGTGTATGAGCGATTTGGAGAAATTTGTTCACGATAAACCGCAGAAAATACCCACGCTGATTAAGAGCCTATCGAGCATAGCGCTGAATTGAAGTTTTTAGCAGGCATTTTTCTGCGCATAAAAAAAGGACTCTGCGTCCCCTTTGCAGAGTCCTAAAAGGTGAAACCTGCACAAGCCCCCCCTGCGAGGTTTCAAGCCTGTCATCGGACGGAAAATCAGTAAAGCTGATGGGCAGACAGCATAAAGCTGAACATGCTCCTTTAAGTCCGTCACGAAATATTCGGTTTTCAAGTCTGAAAAATTATTTGCAAGCCATCACCGGCTTTTATTTTTTTCCCCGCTCACGGAGTCGGTGAGCGGGAAGCACAAGCAACAGGAGGAGAGAAGGAGTCAAAATTTCGTTCAAATCCCGTCGCTGCAAAAAGTCAAAAGTAAAAGGTCAAAAGTAAAAAGTAATGAAGCCATCCGCAAAAAGCGGATTCCATAGTTTTTATTTCTTCATTTTGACTTTTTACTCCCCGGGCTTATCCCGGAGGTTTTGCTATTTCTCAAGCCGTAACCGGCTTTTATTTTTCCCCCGCTCACGGAGTCGGTGAGCGGGAAGCACAAGCAACAGGAGGAGGAAAAAATGAGTTTTTTCTTACCGTCAACCCTGTGCCCACAACCGAAGCAAAATCAAAGCTGCCGCATCAACGGTATATAAACAAAATTCTGTTCACACAGAACTTTAGCCTGTTGTCCACAGGCCAGGCCCCGCAGGCCATCCTGCGAGGCCAATAGCCGGGTAAGTAAGGAGAGAAGCGTTATTGCCTTGTTCCTTAACTTCCTTGTTGCTGCCATTAAAAATATAAGAAATAAATCCGCTGATAAGAAATGAAGAGATAGGGAATAGGGGATTGGGTTGTCAAATGCAATAAATCAATTACCCGCACCGTCATACTATACGAGACGATTATTTTAGGGCAATAATCGTGAAAATTGGATATAAAAAATTCATATTGGAAAGGAACTCACAATGAAAAAGACTTATTTGGGCATTTTAATGGTTATGCTGGTTGCGCTGCTGACAATTTCAGTATTCGCACAACCCTGGGGCGGCAAAGAAAGGCATGGTAAAGGCCCCGGCAGTCCTGACAAGCCCCCTATGCCTGCAGGTCACGGCGGCGGAGTTGAAATGATTTTGCGAATGAAAGACAAGCTCGGCCTGACCGACGAGCAAATAACAAAACTTCAGGCGCTAAAGCCGCAGGATGAACCGAACAACAGAGAGTTAATGAAGGAAAAACACCAGGCACTTCAGGCTGCTATCGAGTCCGGCGATAAGGATGCAATACGTACGGCTGCTGCTGCAATCGGAAATGCCATCGGTGAACGGGCAATCAAAGCAGTGGAAAACAAGGCCAAAGTCGATTCAATTCTGACCGATGAGCAAAAGGCGACTCTCAAGGAAATGAAAGAGAAAAGACAGCAAAAAATGAGGGAAATGGCTGAAAACGAACAAGGTCGACCTGGACCAATGGGTCGCGGCCCCGGCGGATTTGAAATGGGAAACGAACAAAGACCGGAACCTGCAACAATATTCGCCAGAATTGATACCGACGGTGACGGCTCTATCAGCTTTGAGGAGTTCACCGCCCACGTTGGGAAAATGGAAGAGCATCGCGGGCGTCCCGGTCCTGCTGCCGAAACTGAAGACAGCATCGAAAAGTAAAAACACAGACCGGAAAATATTAGTAGTTAGCCCCCCGATTTATTCGGGGGGTTTTCTTATGATGTTTTATTGGCCGTATTCGGTCGTCCAAAAATTGATAAATTGTGTGTAATCTGCAAAATCCACGCGCATATCGCCGTTGAGGTCGCAATTATTCGGCATTGTCTCACTGAGCCAGTTTTCAGTCAGTATAATAATATCCCCGTAATCCAAAGAGCCGTTTCCATCAAGGTCGTAAATACAAACCGGCGACTCAATGGATAATTCAATTATGCCCATATCAGGCAGGGCATTATATTTGATGTACATTAAACCGTCTTTTGAAACAACCTCGGCAGTTTGTTGTGTTTGCCCCTGTTTGAACGTTATATTCTCCGATGCCCATTCCGGCGGACAGTCGGTAAGCAACGTAAGCGGCACATTAAATCTGCTGTCAAGCCCGCAGGCCTGTCCTGCGGGTCATCAGTATAATGCGATTAAAGCTTTACGCAAATCCGACCCCGATGGCAGGCGTCGGGGCTGACAAGTCCCCGCAGGTTAGTCCTCGGGTTTCTTTATCACGATTTATTCGCGGGGGAATACTAATCGCCTGTAAAGTGCTTCAATTTTATCGACCATTGTTTTGGGCGAGAACATATCTTTGACAAGTTCTCTGCCGTTTTGGCCGAGCCGGTCGCGCAAAGATTTATCTTCAATCAGCTCAACACAGGCTTTTGTGAGCTGCTCAATATTTTTTGGCTTGATAAGTCTGCCGGTGTTTTCATTCACAACTTCCCTGTTGCCGTCAACATCAAACGCAATTGTAGCCTTACCGCAGAGCATAGCCTGCGGCAAAACGCGTGCAAGTCCCTCACGCAACGAGCAATGCACAAGAATATCCGAGGCCTGCAACACAAGCGGAATTTGCTGCGGCGGTACAAGGCCTGTAAAACGAAATTGATTCTCAAGTCCGGCCGATTTTATCCGCTGCTGTAAATTGTTTTTCAATAAACCGTCTCCGACAAAAAGCCAGACCACATTCGGAAACTGCTTTGCAATAGTTTTGGCCGACTCAATAATGTATTCGTGTCCCTTGAGATAAAACAATCTTCCTATCGAAATAAGCACAACGGCATTACTGGGAATATCGTGTTGTTTTCTGAATGCGGCAATTTGCTCCTGCGGCACAGGTGAAAGAAACACGTCTTCATCAATGGCCGAATATGCGGTAGTGAACATTTCAGGCCTGCCGATTCCCTCGGCAAGCATCTGCTGTGTCATTGCATCGGCAACAGAAATAAAGGCATCGGTATATTTGGCTGCGTATTTTTCAATCGCCACGAAAAGTCTGTTTTCGAGCCGGTTTTGATATGGATGAAACGCAAGGCCGTGAACGGTATGAACTATAAACGGAGTTTTGCGTTCGTGGTTTTGCATTTTAATTTTACCGGCTGCGAGTCTGCCGAGAATGCCCGCTTTGGCCGAGTGCGTATGGACAATCTCCGGCTGCAATTTCTTCAATAATTTATAAATCTTTTTATACGCACGCCGGTCCGGCAGCGGCCTGATTGGGCGAATCAGTTCATCTATAACGATGGTTTTGTATTTCGCGTTTTTGGTTTGCTCGAACAGCGAGCCTTCCGGCCCGACGGCAGGGCCTGTGATTAAAACGACATCGTGGCCGCGGGCGGCAAGCTCCCGGCAGGTAATCAGCGTGTTTTCCTGCGCCCCGCCGAGTATTAAACGAGTTATAATGTGAATGATTCTCATCGATTAGAATGTAGAATATAGAAGGTAGAAGATAGCATAAGAATAAATATTATATCACGATTCAATTTTTCAGGCCCGCTTCTTTTCTTGAATCCCTCTGCAATGTTTGCAGGTATGGAAATTGCTGCTCGTCTCAACTGGGAGGTTAAAGTAAACAATTCTTCTTTTGGAAAACCTTTGCTTAATTCATAAGTTGCCAAGACAAATTTGTGTGCTTTCTGCCAAACAAGTAAGTCTGTAAAATTTTTTGCTTTTTCCATAAATCTCCATACATTAGAGGCGATCTCATTTTCTTCTTATTCTATCTTCTACATTCTATCTTCTAATACCTTATCCACATCAGGCACAGGCCGTGGGGCGGTGCGATTGGACCGGCAGACGAGCGGTTGCATGCCTTGAGAATTTTCTCCACCTTTTCAGGCTTATATCGTCCCCGGCCAACCTCGACAAGCGTACCTACGATATTGCGAACCATATTATATAAGAAACCGTCGGCCTCAACATCTATGCAAATCCAGGGCAAAGAAGACCGCTCATTTACATTCGCGGCTCTGTGGTAAGCATAGGAAATTTCGGGGGCTGATTGCACATCGCATCGCAAAATCGTCCGTATGGAACTTGAGCGTTTATCCGCCGCCGAGGCAAAAGACTTGAAATCATGTTCGCCGATTAAATACTGTGCTGCCTGTGCCATTACCGCAGAATCAAGTTTATAAGGGTAGTACCAGCAATAGTGTGCCTGAAGCACAGGTCTGTTGACGCCGGTGTATATCCAGTAGCGATACATTTTGGATTTGGTGTTTTTAATCGCATCAAAGTCCGGCTTTACCTGTTCGGCAGATATTATCGAAATGCTCTGCGGTAATTTGTTATTAACCGCACGTGCGAGATTTTCGGTCGGCACGGGACAATCTATTTCAAAATGCGCCACCTGTCCCAGCGCGTGAACGCCTGCGTCGGTTCTGCTTGAGCCGAAAAGTTCAACATATTTTCCGGTAAGCTCGGCTATCGTGTTTTCAAGAACACCCTGAATCGTCGGGCGGTTTTTCTGTTTAGCCCAGCCGAAATAATCCGTGCCATCATAAGCAATTGTAAGTTTGATTTTACGCATGAAAGAAGCATACTTCTTACAGCAGCTTTTCTGCGATTTGTATCGCGTTGAGCGCTGCGCCTTTGCGAATCTGGTCGCCGACGACCCACAGATTGATTCCGCGATGCCCCTGAATCGATTCGTCTTCGCGAATCCTGCCGACATAAACGTCGTCTTTGCCGCCGGCATCTATGGGCATTGGGAAGCGATTATTGATTCTGTCGTCGATAATGCTCACGCCGGGCGCTTTTTCGAGCAGTTGGCGCACCTCGTCGGGACTGATAGGATGTGTAAATTCAAGATTGATGCTTTCGCTGTGGGCTCGCAGCACCGGCACACGAACACAGGTGCAGGTAATGGCAATGTCATCGCAGCCGAAAATTTTATGGGTTTCGTGTACCATTTTCATTTCCTCGGCATTATAGCCGTTGGGGTATATTTCGCTGTCGTGGTTGAATAAATTAAACGCAATCTGATATTTGAATTTTCTGCACACCGGCGGCTCATCATCGAGTATCTGCCGGGCCTGCTGCATAAGCTCAAGCATCGCGGCCTGGCCGGCTCCGCTGGCGGCCTGATAGGTACTAATGACTATTCGCTTAATCGGATTGGCCTTGTGCAGCGGCCAAAGCGGCACATTGGCGATAATCGTCGAACAGTTAGGATTGGCAATAATGCCCTTATGTTTGAATATCTCCTGCGGATTGACCTCCGGCACAACCAGCGGAATATCAGGGTCCATACGAAACGCACTGGAATTGTCAACCACAACTGCACCGGCCTTTACCGCAGCAGGAGCAAATTGCTTAGAACGGGAAGCGCCGGCGCTAAAAAGAGCTATATCAATATTGGCAAAGCTGTTTTCGGTGAGCTGCTCAACCTTGTAAGTCCTGCCTCTGAAGACAATTTCCCTGCCGACAGAACGCTCAGAAGCAAGCATTTTTATCGACTTAACAGGGAATGCCCGCTGTTCAAGAATTTCAAGGAATTCCTGTCCAACCGCACCGGTTACACCGGCAATTGCAATATTCTTTACCATATTAACTCCAAATTAGTAAAAAACACCCAAAACTGTCCTATTTTAATATCAATGCCGGAAAAGTCAACGACGAGTTGTTTATCACGGAATTGCAGTTGTTTTCATAATTCTTTGAATTTTTCCCTTGCGTTAAAAACTTGATGATATTATTATGATATTATATTGATATAAACGTTTTTAAAAACTCGAAAGGAGATAAAATTATGCATGAATTTGAAAAGAAAGTTTTGAGCGGCTGGTTTAACTTTGCGCGGCAGCAGCGAGCGTGTAAATGAAACGCTCAAAACCGAATTGCAGAAACGGCTTGCTTTGGCAGGCGTAGTGGTTGAAGAAACGAGATTAACTCACCTTGCTTATGCGCCGGAAATTGCCGGCGATATGTTGCGCCGTCAGCAGGCACAGGCGATAATCGCAGCCAGAAAGAAAATTGTCCACGGCGCCGTAAGCATGGTTGAGATGGCACTGACGGAACTGTTGGCAAAAGAGGTGGTAAAACTTGATGAGGAACATAAGGCCACTATGGTCGGCAATCTGCTTGTTGTGCTGTGCGGCGAGGCGCAGGCCGAGCCGGTAATAAACGCAGGAACACTTTATCGATGAGAATTTATGGCACAAAAGAAGGAATTTCTTTTGCGAATCGACCCACAGTTGTGGGCATGGCTACAGGCCTGGGCGGCAGATGAATTTCGCAGCGTCAACAGCCAGATAGAGTTTATCCTGAAAAATGCCGTGGCCGCTCACAGGCATAAAAAAATGCCCGGTGAGGATAACACTGCTGCGCCGGGGGAGAAAGATGAAGAATTGCCGGAGATAAACAATGAAAACAGCCGTAATAATTGAACGTGCCGATGTATCCCTCGGCGGCGCGGAACGGTCGATATTTGAACTGGCCGCAGGACTTTCCGGGGCGGGTTTGCAGGTCGATATTCTTGCCGCAGCCGGCAGTATGGACACGGCAAATGTAAAGATACTTTGCAAGAAATCCGCAAAACGCCTATGTCTTTCGGATTTTTCGGAACTGCTTGCGAAATATCTTGCTGAAAACAAATACGATATAATTCACAGCATATTGCCGTTTGAATTTGCCGATGTTTATCAGCCGCGGGGCGGGGCTATGGCCCAAGCCGTACTGAGAAGCGCTGCAAGTTATCAAAATAAAGCCCTGCGAATGCTCGGCAGATTTGCCGTGAATCTAAACCGCCGCAGAAAGGCTCTTTGTGCGGCTGAAAGAAAAATCGCCGAATCGCCCGGCGGGCCGGTTATCGCTGCGCTTTCCGAATACGTAAAGCGCCAGTTTATCGAACATTACAACACGCCTGAACAGAAAATTGTTACGATACTTAACGGCGTGAAGATAAATCATTACCTCGATGCCGCAGAGGTTGACAAACTGAAAAGGCAAATATTTGAACACTTCAGGCTCGATTTAAGTGCAGAACCTGTCTTTTTATTATTCACTGCAAATAACTTTCGCCTCAAGGGGCTTATTCCATTGCTGAAGGCATTAAGAGTTGTCCGCAGCAAATCGACTCAAAGGCCCGTATATCTGCTGTTTGCAGGAAAAAGCAAAACCGCAAACCCCGACGGGCTGATTTCAAAATTAAAATTGAACGATGCCGTTTTTTATTTAGGGAAATTACGCGACATTTACACTGCTCTGGCCGTTTGCGATGTGGCGGCGCTGCCGAGCTATTACGACCCGTGCAGCAGATTTATTCTTGAAGCCCTTGCCGCGGGAAAGCCTGTAATAACGACGAAATATAACGGTGCAGCAGAATTATTTACGCACAATCGGCACGGCATAACGCTCGACGAGCCGGACGATATTGACGAGCTTGCAAAGGCGATTATATACTTTTCACAAACCGATAATATTCGTTCGGCGCAAAACGCGATAATCGCCGACAATCTGCGAAACAACATAAGTATAGACAGACATTGCAGACAGCTGATACAATTGTACGAAAACATCATGGAGAAAAAATGAAAGAATTTGTATTCCTGATGATATGTTCATATTTGCTCGGAGCGATACCGTTTGCCTTTATAATCGGCAAGGCACACGGGGTCGATTTGCGCCAAGTTGGTTCGGGAAATATCGGCGCGACGAATCTTTCGCGTGCAATCGGCAAAAAATGGGGCTATTTTTGTTTCTCGCTGGATGTGATTAAGGGTCTTACCCCTACACTGGCAACTGCAATACTTTGGACCGGCTCTAAACATACCGCAACAGATATGCTGCTTTGGCTGGCGATTGGAGCATGTGCGATAATCGGCCATGTGTTTCCGGTTTATATCGGCTTCAGAGGCGGCAAAGGAGTCGCTACCGGTTTGGGTGTTGCGCTGGGAATTTATCCGTACTGCACCTGGCCGGGCGTAGCAGCGTTTGCAATATGGGTAATTTGCGCGCTTGTATGGAGATATATTTCGCTGGCCTCGATTATCGCCGCAGCGGCGTTTCCCCTGCTGCTTTGTGCTTTTATAATAATTCTTGACAGATGGCGGTTCTCGGTGTTATGGCCGACGCTGCTTGCGGCGGCAGCATTAGCGGGTCTTGTGATATTTCGACACAGGAGCAATATTTCGCGACTGCTTGCCGGTGCGGAAAGTAAAATTAAAACGCCTTTAACAAAATGAATTATGGCACGGGCATTTTGCCCGTGATTTTTAATCCGTTAGCCCTCCGATTTATTCGGAGGGTTATTGTTTAGCCGTCGTCGGCACGACGGCATATTTGTCAGCCCGCAGGCCGTATATGCGTATCTCGTGAAGCGTGAAGCGGAATACGAGATACGCTTCACGAACGACGCTTCACATTTTTACAGGCGTCTGGGCTGACGTACAAATGCCTGTACCCTTTTACTGCTGTCATACTCGCATATATGCGCCGCCGTTGACGGCTAAATATTCGCCGTTGATAAAATCTGCGGCCTGCGAGGCCAGAAACAGTATTGCATTTGCACAATCGCCGGCAGTGCCGTTGCGCCCGCGGGGGTTTTCCTGTGCCAGTTGAGCTTTTCTTTGCGGAGTGCTGAACCGTTCGTGGAATCGCGTCTCAATCAGACCCGGCACAACACAATTTACGCGAATCCTGTCAGGCGCAAATTCTCTTGCCATTGCAATTGTGAGCGTATGTATGGCCGCCTTGGCAGAGGCGTAAATGCCTGAACCGCCCGCTCCGCCGTTATGGCCGGCCACAGAACCGACATTCACTATACAGCCTTTGGTTTTTTTCAAATACGGATACGCCGCCCGCGTTGCCAGCCAGCAGCTTTTGACGTTGGTGTCAAAAATATCGTCAAAATAAGAGATAGTTGCGTTTTGAATATCCTGTCGTTCAATCAATGTGCCTGCGTTATTGACAAGAATGTCTATTTCGCCGATGCTGTGAACAAAATCATCTATGAGTTTCTGAACCTGCTTTTCATCTCGCATATCGGCACAAAATAACCGGCCTTGGGAATATTTGATAACTTCATTGAGAGTTTTTTCTCCGCCGTCTTTGGTGCGAAAATAATGCACGCCGACGATTGCGCCCTGTCGGGCAAATGCGATTGCCGTCTCGGCGCCGATGCCGGAGGAAGAGCCGGTTACCAAAACATGTTTACCTTTCAAATCTTCGTATATCATTGTTATTCCTCATTTTTCTTTCCTGCCGTCTGGTCCAGCTGCATTGTGAACTTGTCAAGTTTTTTTTGTCCTTCGTCATATTTGGCGCAGGCATTCCGCAGATGCGTGCCGAGAGTATCCCACGCCGTGATAAAATCCATAAATGAAATATGTAATGTGCCGAGATTTTGCCGTATCTCGGCGGCCTGCTTTTCAATCTGCATTCCGTGCAGTCCCATCGCCACGGTCATTAGATAAATATAAAGCAGATTGGGCGAAACAGGTATTACCTTTTTATCAATCGCATACTGCATAATATTGAGCGTATCGCCGTTGTTTTGCATTACAGTTTCATAATAAACATTTTCGGCAGGTACATACATCAGCGCAAAATCGAGCGTACCTTCGGAAGGACGAATATAATCGGCAGAAATTTTATCTATGTGCTTTTGCACGTCTCGCAGGAAATCTCTCCGGTATTTTGCCTTTTCATTATCGGCGGCGTCCTGCGTCCTGACAAAATTTTCCATCGGAAATTTTGCGTCTATCGGCACGTTGTGTTCGGCGAGCCTGACTATTGCGTCAACGATTTTCCCGTCGGCCATTTTATACTGAAGAGAAAATGATCCCTGCGGCAGAGTGTTGGCGAGAATAGTTTCCAGCGACCATTCACCCAAATTGCCGCGGAGCTTGGGCGAACGTAATATGTCGTGTAATTTGCCTATATCGGAACCGATTTCCTGCATTCTGTTTGAAGCTGCGGCCAGCAAACCGAGCTGTTTGTTGAGTTCGCCCAGTTTTTCAAGCGAAAGCGAAAGGTTTTTATGTACGGCATCCTGAAGTTTTTCGCCGCTGTTTTGTGAAACGGTTCGCAGGGCTTCAATCTGCTTAGCAAGAAAATCCATCGAAAGTTTATGCTCGGCATGTCTGCGTTTGGAGTCGGCAAATATGAATATCGCCCCGCAGACTACCGCGGCGAGAATGATTAAAAATATCACAATTTCCGCAATTGTCATGAATTTAATTATAGAGTATTGTAAACGTTAAGGCAATGGTATGATTTTAGAGCCGCCCGAC
>DYLR01000013.1:0-21328 GCA_020721975.1 Blastopirellula marina
CTTTTGTTGTGCTGGTTGTTTTCGTCGCCGCCGACAATTATTTTCATCGTTATCTGCCTGCTGCTCGGTCTGCTGCCGTTTGCGCGGACGCCAACGACTTTGTAAAATTTCAGAACAAACAGTTTCGCGTTGTGAACGTTGTTGACGGCGATACGCTCGATATAAATTTCCCTGATGAAAACTTCGGCGATACGCGAATTCGTCTGCTCGGCATTGATACGCCTGAAACGAAAAATCCCAGGACTGGCAAAATGTATTTCGGCGACGAGGCTTATAAATTCGCTGAAACTGCTGCTCTGAATAAGAATGTTGTCGTAATACTTGACCAGACAAAGCCGAGCCGGGACAGATACGACAGATTGCTGGCTTATATTAAACTGCCGGACGGAAGGATATTAAATGAAATACTCCTTGCCGACGGTTATGCTTATGCCGATTTGCGATTTTCTCACAAGGATTTTGATTTATATACTGAATTGATGACCCAGGCCCGCGAAAGCAAACTTGGCCTGTGGAAACAGGTAAAGTTTGAGCAACTGCCCCAATGGCTGCAAAAGAAATGGCAAAACACACAGCCGCAAATGTAAATTTTAGCCCCTCGGCCTGTCCGAGGGGTTTCTTCGCCGGCCAATCCGACAGGTTTTCCATTCTCATTCTCGCGCAGGCGGAGACGGGAATGACAAATAACAAAATCAAATGTTATCTGGTGCTACATTCTTGTTTTGAATTTTGGTTATTGGAATTTGTTTCGGATTTCGAGTTTCGGATTTTGGTTATTAAATGGATGTTGTGTTATTGGTTATTGGATGTTTATATTCCTCTCCCCTAAAGATTATATTCCTTGATTTTGCGGTATAAAGTACGTTCGCCGATGCCGAGGAGTTTTGCGGCCTTTTCACGATTATTTTCAGTTTTAGCCAGAGCGTCAACAATGGCCTGTCTTTCAAGTTCATTGAGACTTAACGCCGTTGCTTCATCAGACGAGCCGGTAAGCCTGCGAACATGATGAATCTCGGCGGGAATATCGCGCACATCAAGAACATCCGAATCGCACAAAACCGCCATAGTGCGAATCGTATTGCGAAGCTGGCGAATATTGCCCGGCCACTCATAGGCCTTTAATATTTCAACAGCGGAATCGGATATGCCCTTAATATCCCGGCCAAGTTCTTCATTGGCCTGCTGAAGAAAATAATTTGCAAGTTCGCGTATATCGCCTGTGCGCTGCCGCAGCGGAGGTATGGTAATGCTCACGCCTTTAATTCTAAAATACAAATCCTGCCTGAATTTTTTCTGCTCCACCAGTTCGGCAAGGTTATGATTGGTTGCACTGATAACGCGCACATCTACAACAATCTGCTTGTTGGAACCCACCGGCACAACTATGCCGTCTTCAAGAACCCGCAGCAGCTTTGCCTGCATTGCCGTCGGCATATCGCCAATTTCGTCAAGAAAAAGCGTACCTTTATCGGCGATTTCAAAAAGGCCTTTACGAGCCTCGGAAGCGCCGGTAAATGCGCCTTTGACATGGCCGAACAATTCGCTTTCGAGCAGCGATTCGGAAAGTCCGGCACAATTTATCGGCCTGAAAGCATTTCGGCTGCGCAGCGAGTTATTGTGAATGGACTGTGCTATAAGTTCTTTTCCAGTGCCTGATTCGCCCTCAATTAGTACGGTGATATTCGTCGGAGCTACGCGAGCAAGAACCGGAAAAATGCTTTGCATAAGGGGATTTTTACCGACAACACCGTCAAATCTGAACGCCCTGCGGCTTACGGAAACCCTCACGGCATCCGGCTTTTCAGCGACTTTGCCGGCAGCAGCCTGTACGATTATATTACGCAGCTGTCCAATATCTACCGGCTTGACAAGATAATCGTAAGCGCCCTGCCGAATGGCCTGTTTGCAGTCCTCAATCGAGGCATTTGCACTTATAAGAATAACCTCGGCGGCAGGATTGTGCTGTTTGGCAAAATTCAAAATATCGAGACCGCTGACGGAATCGCCGGGATTAAAATCGGCAATAATCACGTCGGGATTGTAGCGTTTGATTGCCTCGGCAGCCTGTGTGCCGGAATAAATGGCCCTGGAATCGGCACAGACCGTTTTAAGTGCATCGGCCAAAACGTCGGCCTGCTCTTTTTCCTTATCAACAACAAGCACCGATACGTTGTTAACCGCCATGGCCATTGGAATCTCTATTTCAGGATTTGTCTGGTTGCTTTTGCTGCCTGGCGATATCCGTCAAAGCCGCTTTGCGGGAAAGTTTGAATCTGCCCTGGTCGTCAATCGAAAGCAGTTTAACTTCAATTATATCGCCCATTTTTACCACTTCGTCAACATTCCTGACGTATTCTTTGCTAAGTTCGCTGATATGACACAGACCTTCAACACCGGGAATAAACTCGACAAAAGCGCCGAATTCCTTGACGCTGACGACCTTGGCTTTGGGATAAATCCTTCCTACAACTGGCGGTTCGGTCATAGAGCGGATTATTTCTTTGGCCGCCAGATGACCGTCGCCGCCTACACAACTGATATAAACGGTGCCATCATCTTCAATTTCAATAGTAGTGCCGGTCTGTTCCTGAATACTTTTTATCATCTTGCCGGACGGGCCGATTATCTTGCCGATAAGCTCGGGATCAATCTTGATGGAATCAAGCTTGGGTGCATACCGGCTCAGTTCCTTACGAGGCTCGGCTATCGTGCCGTTCATTATATCCAGCAGCTTCATACGGGCAATGCGTGCCTTTTCAAAAGCCCGACACATCACATCGTGCGGCAGTCCCTCGGCCTTAATATCAAGCTGTATGGCGGTAATGCCTTTGTCGGTACCGGCTATTTTGAAATCCATATCGCCGAAATGGTCCTCATCGCCAATAATATCCGTAAGCAACACGGTTTTATTGTTCTCCGATACCATTCCTATTGAAATGCCGGCTACGGCTTTCTCCATCGGCACACCGGCGTCGAACAACGCAAGCGACCCCCCGCAAACGGATGCCATAGAGCTTGAGCCGTTAGACTCGGTAATATCGGAAACGATTTTTATCGTATATGCAAATTTGTCAACATCGGGTCTTACCTTATCGAGAGCTTTTTCAGCAAGAGCTCCGTGTCCTATCTCCCGCCTGCCTGGACCGCGAATGGGTTTTACTTCGCCTACCGCCGCCGGCGGAAAATTGTAATGCAGCATAAATTTCTGGCCGTACTCTTCAAGCAAACCGTCAACAATCTGCTCATCCTCGCCGGTGCCGAGCGTTACCATTACCAGCGCCTGCGTTTCACCTCGCGTGAACAGCGCCGAGCCGTGCGCTCTGGGCAGCAGCCCGACTTCACAGCTTACCGGCCTAAGTTCGTCATATCCTCTGCCGTCAGGACGTTTGCCGTTTAAAATCAGCTCCCGAACAATGTCCCGCTGAATATCGTGCAGTATCCTGCCCATCATCAGTGAACTGCATCGCGGCTCATTGCCATTGACCGCTTCACAGTATTCCTTTTTAACGCCGTTAAAAATTTCTTCTATTCTCAAATTGCGTTCCTGCTTGGACGTAATTTGATAAGCCATTCGCAGCGGGTCAGTTATTTTCGAGCGCACATCCGCAGCTATCTGCCCGTCAATATTGTTTATAACAACGATTTTTTCCTTTCCGCACAATTTCACAAGGTCATTTATCAGCTCGCAGGTCTCACCGACTACATTGTGAGCCTCGGCTATTGCCTTTGCAGCCTGCTCCTCAGAAACCTGTCTGGCATCCACCTCTATCATATTGATAGCGTCTTTTCGTCCGCCGAGAACAAGATTGAATTCGCTTTTTTCACGCTCTGTGTAAGTTGGGTTGACCACATACTGTCCGTCAACGATACTTAACCTGCATGCACCCAAAGGTCCCTGAAAAGGAATCTGGCTGATGCAAAGAGCCGCGCTTGCCCCCACCATTGCCAGAACATCCGGGTCGTGGTCCTGGTCTGCGCTGATAACCGTTGCCAAAACCTGGACTTCTTCAAAATAACCGTCCGGGAATAACGGGCGAATCGGGCGGTCTATCATTCGGCTTGTCAAAACTTCTTTTGTGCTGGGTCTGCCTTCGCGTTTCATAAATCCGCCGGGGAATCTGCCGGCAGCGCTTAACTTTTCACGATAGTCAACACTCAATGGAAAATAATCTGTTTCCTCCCTTGCCGGAGCCGCTACTGCCGTTACCAGCACCATTGTCTGGCCATAAGTAACAACTACGGCGCCGTGAGCCTGACGAGCTATTTTGCCGGCCTCAAGAATCATCGTCTGTGAGCCAATTTTTCTTTCTACTCTGTGTACATTCATTATATTTTACCTCTTAATTTTGTCCACGCTGCATAAGTGCATTATAAATATCGAACGACTTGAGCCGGTTTGCGGATCATCGCAGCGACAACGGACTATTTATTTTCGCAAACCGAGCTTGTTAATGATTTGCCTGTAGCGATTCAAATCCTTCTTTGCGACATATTTGAGCAAAGAATTTCTATTTCCGACCATTTTGAGCAGGCCTCGCCGGGATGAATGGTCTTTGGGGTGAACCTTCAAATGTTCGGTCAGTTCGTTAATTCGTTCTGTAAGCAGCGCAACCTGCACTTCCGGCGAGCCGGTATCGCCGGCATTTTGCTTATAATCACTGATCACTTTGCTTTTCTTGTCTTTTGTCAACATCTTAAATTACTGTCCTTACCTTTTACCTATATCACAGAACATCTTTATCCACTTATATTTTGAACGGGGTATTATACCCTCACCTATTATGCTTTGCAAATATATTTTGTCCTAAAATTCTCAAATCAATATTCGATAACCAGACTTTAAATAATCAAACAACCGTTTCGCAGAAGTATTGGTTATTGAATTTTGGTTATTTGAATGGATGTTGGATGTTACCTTATTGGATATCTCTTTTCCATAATTTTTGATTTTTGGTATTTGGTTTTTGATTTAACCCCGCAAATAAAGCGCGAGGCTAAAATATTCCCTATACCCTATTCCCTATAAAATCATGGATGATCGAATATCATTTTTTTGACTTCAACGCCGGTGATTTTGCCAAGTTCGGAAATCATCGCCCTGCTTTCCTTGTTGTCGGCTACCATTTCCAGAATCATCAGACCGTTTGGAGAGCAGAAATCTTCTGAAGCCTCGTGCAGACCGAGACGGGTCTTGATGCTGCAGCCGTATTTTGTAAGCACTTTTTGAACAGCCGCAACATGCTTTATACGGTCGGTAATGTGAACGCCGAGAACGAGATGTTTCTTCTTAGCCATAAATAAACTCCATAAAAAAACAAAATAAACCTTTTAGCCTCCCGATTTATTCGGGGGAGGTCATTGTTTGGCCACCATCGGCACGACGGCGATTCTTTTAACTCCGCGAAATAAAATGACCAATAACCAAAACCGAATGACCAGAGAATTTCCAACCATCAATAACGAAAAAACGAATATACCCTATACTCTGTAAAAAATCCATGTTTATCCGCGGTTAAAATCAAATCATCATTATACACCAAAATTATCTGTAAATTTGTTTTGACAACAAATTTCTTGATTTCTGATGATGGCATCATTATATTTCAATATATTATGTTCAAAAAGCGACTTATAACTGATAGATTAGTAAAATTGGTCGAGAATTTCCCTGTTGTAGTTGTTTCCGGCGCCAGACAGGTTGGAAAAAGTACTCTTTTAAAACATGTTTTCCCCGACATACACTCCGTAGTTTTTGACCCGGTTAATGACCTTGCAGGTGCAAGAACTGATCCTGATATATTTCTTGACAACTACCCTGCTCCTTTGATACTTGACGAAATTCAATATGCTCCTGAAA
Organism: Blastopirellula marina; assembly: GCA_020721975.1. Lineage (GTDB taxonomy): Bacteria > Planctomycetota > Phycisphaerae > Sedimentisphaerales > UBA12454 > DYLR01. The sequence goes on from DYLR01000013.1 coordinate 5,858, forward strand.
TCGTACCTGCCATTAAAAGAAGGGTTGACAGGGAGCAAAAAAACGGTATGTATATTCTTACCGGCTCTCAACAGTGGTCAGTAATGAAAAATGTTGCGGAAAGTCTGGCCGGCAGAGCGGTTTTTATGGACTTGTCAGGATTTGCTCTTCCGGAAATAACACAGCAAAGCAGTGAACGCAGCTGGATAGATAAATGGCTTGAAAGTCCGGACGCTTTCATTAAAAATCCGCCGCAAAGATTGAAAATCAAACGTACTGTTTATGAACAGATTTGGAGAGGATGGCTCCCACGTGCCGATTTTCTTGATGAAGGTTTGATCCAGACCTTCTACCGCGGATACATGCAAACTTATCTCGAACGCGACGTTCGTATGGTATCAGATATTAGCGCATTGGATGAACTTGGTAAATTTACGCAACTGATATCAGCGCTGACTGCACAGGAAATCAATTATTCCGAATTAGGCCGCGACATAGGCATTACTCCGCAGACATCCAAAAGATGGCTTAATATTCTGCGTTCGACGTTTCAGTGGTTTGAAATATCGGCTTATTCAGGTAATACCATAAAACGCATAAGCGGCAAAACCAAGGGCTATTTTTCCGATACCGGCCTTGTCTGTATGCTGAATTACATATCAACCCCTGCTGCACTTGGCGGACACCCTATGATTGGAGCGCTTTTTGAAACGGCTGTTATCGGAGAAATACGAAAACTATTAAGCATTGTCCCTGCTGCCGGAATGTATCACTGGAGAAGCCACAGTAAAGCCGAAGTTGATTTGATACTGGAAAGAAACGGGATATTATATCCAATCGAAATAAAATTGACCAGCAACCCTGCAAAAAAAGATACCACCGGCATTACCGTCTTTCGTAAAACATATCCGAAATTAAAAATCGCCCGGGGATTGGTGGTCTGCCCCTGCGAAAAATTCATTAAAATTTCAGAAACAGATTACGCCATTCCATGGGATAGCCGGTAAAGTTCGATACGAAACATTATCGGCCCTGCTGCAAATTTTCGTCCTGTAAAAATACGTACAATTTACAGGACTTTGCAACAATGCCGGTTCCGATAATTATTTCCATAACATCTTATCTTAAAAGATGTTAGGCATTTGAGCAATTTTATTGGCCTATAATTTACAGAATATTGACATTTTCAGGCCGTAAGTCATTTTAGCGCCGGGCAGAATATACCGATAACATATATAAAAGAGACTCTAATCTTTTGGAAACAGGGATTTTACGTATTTTGCCAACACCGCATATTAAAGGCGAAAAAAATGAATAAGATACAAATTACGCTGATAAGCATTTTACTGGTCTGTTTTGCAGGATGCAGCAAGGATCATCTTGACCCTTCTCAGGTTGGACGTTTCAGGCCGACGCCTATGGTGAACGTCATTCTTGATTCGCTTGGCGTTGCCGAGGAGGAATCGCCCATATATGAAGGAGCTGAAGACCCTCGCCCCGTTGACATTATCGCACACGAGGATGATTATGTTCTCGGCTCGGGCGATGTTGTAAGGATTTCCATTTTTGAACTGCTGCAGGAAGGCCAGCCTTATGTCAATGATTACGTCGTTACCGAAAGCGGCAGAATTTCTATTCCTGAAGTAGGAGTTGTGCAGGCCAGCGGCCTGACCGAGGCTCAGCTTGAAGAGGAAATCCGCCAGATTCTCTCGCCAGGCATTTTGAAAAATCCGTCTGTTACAGCCATCCTGTTAAGCTCACAAAGCAGGGTTTTTACAATACTCGGCGACGGCGTATCCACGCCGGGAAGATACTTTATTCCGCGATACGATTACAGGCTTATGGATGCACTTGCCGAGGCAGGCTCGGCACGCCAGTTTAATGTAAGCTATATTTATGTTGCCCGCAGAATTACAGGTTCACAGGAAAATCTTCGGGAGGTTATCCGTCAGCCGCAGGCTGCCCGGCCGGTCAATAATACCCGGCAAAGGCAAATCGTTAAACTCAAATCCGTTGAGCCGCAGCAAACCTTCGGAAAAGCAGGATTAAAAGGTAAGATTTTGCAGCAGCCGGTAATATTGACCGCCGAGATGACCACCGCAGAAGAACTTCAAGACCTTGCTGCTCCCGAAGGAATGGAAATAAAACCTGCCGAGGAAAGCCCTGTTGCTGATACTGGCGAAGCAACCGTAGAAGATATCATGATAAGTCAGGACCAGAATTTGCCGGCAGATATTGTCGAGCAGCAGCCTGAAGAATTGGCGATATCTGAAGAATTGGCAGTACCTGAAATTCCACAACAACCGCAACAAAATGAGCAGACTGCCGATGTTGACCAGACTCCACAGGTTGCCGATGAGCAGCCCGTTGTCGAAGAGCCGGCCATTGAACCGCAGCAGCAGGAAGACGAACAACAGACCCGGATTGAATGGGTATTTGAGGATGGAAAATGGATACCAAAACAAGTTGGTAATGGCGAGGCTGCAACGGTTCAGGAAAAACCACAGATTGCCGAGCAGCAGGCAGAGCAGCCCCCGCAACAGGAACTGCCGGCAGAATTTGGATTTGATGATATTGGAACGGCCGGTATTCAGGCACGTGTGATAAAGATTCCAGCAGATAAATTGTTTGGCGGCGACCCGCGATATAATATTGTAATTAAGCCCGGCGATACGATTTCGGTCAGACTCGATGTAGTCGGCGAATTTTATGTAATGGGTAATGTCAATAATCAGGGAATAATTCAGTTGACCGGAAGGCCGATGACGATGAAAATGGCGGTAGCCGCTGCGGGCGGGCTTGGACCTTTGGCCTGGCCGAAAAAATGCGAAGTAATCCGCAGAATAGGCGAGAAAAAAGAGGAAATAGTTATGGTTGACCTTGAAAAGATAGCCAACGGCAGTCAGCCGGACTTTTTTATCAAACCAAATGATATTATAAACGTAGGTACTCACGGTTTAAGCAGGTTTATGGCAGTTTTGCGAAATGCTTTCAGAGCAACTTATGGTTTCGGGTTTGTGTATGACCGGAATTTTGCAGACCGCGACTTTGGCGATGACAGCCTTCCGACAAGCTTTTCAGACGTATTTTGATGGTTAAACAGTATAAGGAAATGTAGTGCGATGGAGGAAAATGGCAATGTGACAGCCGGCAGCACTGCCGGAAAGGGCTGGTATGCGATAGGTCTTCACAATTACATAAAAATGGCGATAATCGCTGTGCTGACCTACTGGCTTTTCGAAATTCAGATATTCAGTATCGTCTCCCGCTGGATGCGCGACCCGAGCTGGTCGCACGGTTTTTTAATCCCTTTTTTTAGTTTGTACTTTCTCAATCAGAAAAAAACAGAGATTCTCGCATTACAACCGAGGCCTAATTATCTGGGTTTCATCGGGCTTTTAATCTGCATTGCGGCAATGTTTTATAACACTTTTCTGCTGCGAGTGGGATATTTCGGCTATGTTCTGCTTATACCGACACTGCTTTCGATACTGCTGTTTTGCGGCGGATGGGGACTTGTGAAATTCACCTGGCTGCCAACGGTTTTTTTGTTTTTTGCCATCCCCCTACCCGAAGGACTATATCGTCAGGCCACAATACCGATGAGGATTTTGTCGGCTAAAATCGCAGCGGCATTTTTAAATATCGTGCCGGATATGCAGGCCACTGCAAATGGCGTGGTAATCGACGTGATATACCGCGGGCTAAGGCTTGAGCCGCCTCTGGATGTGGCAGAGGCATGCAGCGGAATGCGGCTTTTAATGGCATTTCTTGCCCTGGGTGTGGCAATGGCTTATCTGCATTACAGGCCGATATGGCAAAGACTGATTCTGCTGGCTTCAACCGTACCAATCGCTATAATATGCAACATTATTCGCGTAACCGTAACCGGCTTTATTTACGTCCTGTGGGACCCGAAATACGCACAGGGCATTTATCACGATATGCTCGGTATGGCGATGCTGCCTTTGGCATTCTTCCTGTACGGGGCATTGGCGTGGTTTATGAGCAATCTTCTTGTCGAGGATAAACAGCCTTCGCAGGATGATATAATTGTCCGCAGGGAAAATCAAAAATAGACCAACCCCCACCCGAATAAATCGGGGGCTGACGGATGCGCCGTCGTGCCGACGGCTGCTAAACAAAGAAGATTACAGATGAAAAAATCTCTTAACAAATATTTCCAGATGCCTTTCGTTCTGACAGCGGTATCGCTGATTCTGGGAGCATCTTTTTTGACAGTGGGCAAAAATGTGCTGAATCTCAAGCCGGTCAAAAAGGAACTGCCCTTAAAAGCGCCGTTCGATGAAATGAACGAAACGGCCCTGCTGCCATACAAAGTCGTGCAAAAACAAAAAATAGACAACAAGGACGTAATAGAATCATTAGGCACGGAAAATTATATGCAGTGGGTATTGGAAGATCCGCAGGCTGCGCCCGGCAGTCCGGTACGGTATTGTATGCTGTTTATTACATATTACACCGGTAATCCCGACCAGGTGCCGCACGTGCCGGAGGAGTGCTATACCGGCGGCGGCAGCGACGTTACGGAAACCACCGACCTGATGATGACGCTGAATATGCACGACCCCAATTCGGCGGCAAAAACAAAGGAAATGCGAATACCGGCCAGATGTCTGATGCTGAAACGCAAATCGGCGGATATACTGCAAAATTCCACTTCATTTCCGATTGTTTATTTCTTCAAGGTCAACGGAGTATATCGCGGCAACCGCAATACCACAAGGCTTGCGCTTGCCAACAACTTCACCAGCGAATATTCGTACTTTTCCAAAGTCGAGCTGAAATTCTTCAACAACATGGCAACTCCGACAAAACAGCAGGCAGTAGAAGCGTCTGAAAAGCTGTTGAGCATAGCGCTGCCTGAACTGGAGGCAAGGCACTGGCCGGACTGGAAATAAAACAGACTAAAAATACGAATCTCAAAATCCGAAACAAACTCAAAATTTCAAATTTAAGATTGGGAAAACAGCATGGCAAAGAGAATTAACAAAAAAGTGGCGATAATAGGTTCGATTTTTCTGGCCGTAATGATACTGGCCGGGATATTTGTGATGCTCAAACTGTTCAAAGACCCGCAAAAGCTCATTGAAGACGCACAGGCAGCTATTGCCGAGGGCGATTATGAAAATGCCCAGCGTTATTACGGCGAGGCCTTCGGAGCAACCAAGGACCGCAATTTGAAAATAAAGATTCTTTTCGACCTTGCGAATCTGCACAAATCTTATAATGAATGGCCCAAAGCTGCAGGGTGCTGGGATAAAATCGTAACAACAGACCCCGACAATTTTGAGGCTCGCAATCAGCTGTTAAATTATTTTTACGAAATGGCTGATTCCGGCGCATGGGATTTATGGTCAAGAGTGCGTGAAAACGCTGCACAGATTATAGACGCCAATCTCGACAGTTCTGGCGAAACCGAATTAAAGCTCGGTCGGTCAATTTATGAAATGACCCGGCTTGGCATCGTAACCGACAAGAGCAAAGAAATAGAGCTTGCCCTGAATTCGCTGCGAAAGGTATATAAGCTTAAACCCGCCGATGTAAACGTAGCAAAATATCTTGCTGATGCAATATATCTCCAGGGTCAGATAAAAGAACAGCTCGGACAGGCAGGTTCGCTTGACCCTGCTGCAAAAGCTGCGGAGAAAATCCTTGCCGATACGGCTGCCGCGGCCGCGGACAATCCGCAGGCGCATATAAATCTGCTGGCGTTTGAAACTACGCAGGCGGCAGCTGACCAGGAAAAACGCAAGACTGTCGAACAGAAATTTATATCGCTTTCAAAAAAATTTCCTGACAGTCCCGACGTGTTTGCCACACTGGCAAGATTTTATAGTCTCGGCTCGGCAGAGTCTTTACCTGCGGCGATTGAGGCGATAGAAACCGCAATAAAACTTGACCCGAACAATGTGCATAACCATATAACCGCCGCAACTCTGAATTACAGCAATTATTCATTCCGCAAGCAGCCGCAGAGCCTGAACAAGGCAATGCAGATAGCGCAGGCCGCACTTTTAATGCCCGACGCCAACGCCGTTCAGGGCAGTCCCAGATACAGAACCAAACTGCTCAACAAACTGTGGCTTGAGCAGTTTCTCGCCAATTTGTGCCTCGAGGAGTCCTACAAGGCAAGAATGAAATCCGATACCGCCGCGATGGATTCATGGAACTCCCAGGCACAACAGCACATTGCTTCAATAATAGATACCATCGGTTCCGGCGAGACGAATTTTGCGGTGATGTGGGACGGCAGACTTAAATATGCACGGGAGCAGTCGGATGAATCAATACGGCAGATGTACTCGGCTTATGAACAGCTTATGGCCGGCAGAAAGGAAAAGGCCGAGGCAGACATCGCTCTGGCACAGCTCTCATATACCCTTGCACGTGCGATAAATAATACAGCTGAAATAGGCCAGAGAATGGTCTTTCTCAGAACGGCTATCGAAAACGGCATTCAAAGCACAAACCCTGAAGTGATTCTGGACTTTGCAGAGGGATTGATTCAGTACCGCGAATACAACAACGCATTGACGGCTGTAGATAATTATCAAAACAACATCGAAAAGAACACCCGTACAATTGCGTTAAAGGCACAGGCTCAAATCGGTCTGAAAATGTTCGATGATGCCGATAAGACTATCGCCGAACTGAAGGAAACCGACCCTGAAACAATAAAGCTGAAATATCTGCTCACCAGCGCCACAATTAATAATATCCGCACAGCCTGGTCGCAGCAGAAAATGCAGCAGCTGCAACAGTCCCAGCCGCAGGAGCAGGACACTGCCATTCTGGAAGAATTGTCCGGCTTTTATGAAAAGCAGGCTGCACTTGTAAGGCAAATGCTCGGTATAGACCCCAACAGCGTAGAAGACACTGCCGTAATCGAAATTGCACAGTATTATTCGCGCACCGGTGCAAAAACCAAGGCCACCGGTCTTATTGACGACTATCTGAAAATAAAACCGCAGGCCTATACGGCAAAGGTCTATAAAGTCGTCCTCAATTCGCCCGACCCAAACAGCATTGACCAGAAAAAACTGAATGAAATTACTGAAAAAGTTCTGCTCGACATGCCTGCATCCACATTACGAGACCTGGCAATAGGAGCCTTTTACGCCAATACGCAGCAAAAGGACAAGGCATGCGAATATTTCGAGTCCGTTCTCGCCGACGAACCGAACAATATGCAGGCATTCACATCGTTGTTTGATATATATATTTCGCAGGAAAAATTTGATGCAGCGGCCAAAATGGTCGAAAATGCCCGCAAAATGAATCTCGACAGGTGCAACGGAGAGGTATTTGAAGCAAGACTGTCAATGGCAAAAAAGGAATACGACAAGGCAAAAATTCATCTCGACAGATGCATTGAGACAAGGCCGATTTTCTCGCAGGCTTATCTGATGCGCAGTCAGGTGCATTCGGACATGGGCAATGAAAGCGACGCCATCACCGACGCATTGAAGGCAGTACAGATGAATCCTCTTGACCCCGCCGTCGCTGCTCATCACGCGATTTTGCTTTATAATCGTAATATGAAGCTCGGCACAAATGTTTCAGCCGACCAGGTCACCGAAGTCAAAATGGCTCTGCAGAGAGCAATAGCCATAAATCCCGCCAATCTGCAGCTTCAAAGCATTTACGCAGAGCACCTCAGCGAGACAAGCCCGGACGAGGCCCTTGCAATAAGACAGCGGATGCAGGCGATTATGCCGAATGTGGAAAATTCCGTTATGCTCGGCAATATGGCTATGCGAATAGCCTCGCGGCAGAACAGTCAGGAAAAACAAAAAGCCTACATACAAATCGCAGGAGACGCTTTTAAGAAGGCCTTTGAAACCGACCCGTCGAGCAATTTGGCCAAAAATGCCTATGCTGAATTTCTCAGAGTAACCGGCGAGACTGAAAAAGCTGCCGAGATGCTCGAAAAAGATCCGGCAAGCCTGTGGAAGCTCCAGTTCCGCGACGGAAAATTTGAACAGGCAAAAGCGACGCTCGAACAGCTTTATAAGGATAATCCGAAAGAGCCGGATACCCTTATCGGCCTGATTAACGTCTCCAGAAAAACAAACGACATACCCGGCATAAATAAATATTCTAATGAACTTATCGCCGTAAGCGATACGCCTGAAAATCGCATAATCCAGATTGAAGCCCTGCTGGATGCAGGCAATATCAGCGATGCTGAAAAGAAACTTGCCGGCTTCCGCGAGAAACATCCCGATAATGCATCGGCTATATGGCTCGACGCATGGCTCTCTGCCCGTAAAGGTCTGATGGACAGGGCAATTGAGCTTGTGAACAAAAATCTCGAACTTCAGCCTGACAATCCGAGAACCTGGCGGCTTCGCGGGCAGATAAACGCTGCTATGGGCAACCACAATGCCGCTCTGGACGATTTCCTAAAGAGCAAGAATATGGATGAAAATCCGGAGATCCGAATGGACCTGGCCAAGATTTATATGCGACTGGAACGCCCTGCCGATGCGATAATCGAAATGAAGGTCGCTATTCGCGACCCGGCAGCGCCAATAACCGCATCACTTTTGCTTGAGGAAATCTATAAAACGACCAATCGCCAAAAAGATTTGACAGATTTCTATAATGAAATGGCCGCAGCGGCGAACGGAGCGGATGTGTTCTGGAATATACGCCACGCCGGCTATGAATACGGCAATAAAAATTACACGGCGGCAGCAGAGTTGTTCCTCAAAGCCTGGGACAGCAGTCAGACCAGCGGCGGCAGCGGCGATGCCCTGGACGGTTATCTGTTAAGTCTTGTTGAATTAAAGGAATATGACAAACTCCAGCAGTTTGCCGCAAAACAGCTTGACGGGAAATTCGCGCCTCTGGCGTATGCCGCACTCGGTCTTGCCAAACACAGACAAAACGACGACCAGGCCGCCACAGAACTCTATGATAAAGCCCTTCAAAAATCACAGGATAACGAGAATCTGTTGTTGTCGATTATACAAAGAATGTATAACGACCTCGGCGCCGATAAGGTTCTTGCGTGGTGCACACAGCAGTTAAATGCAAATCCCGATTCGGAAGTGCTGAACCTGGCCGCTTATAATATGTACCAGTTCAGCGAACAATATAACAAGGCCTTGCAGGCCATTGATAAATGCATCAGTCTTTCCAAAGACCAAAATCAAAAGCTTAATTATCAAATTTCAAAAGCCGCAACATATTACAGCACATATATCAAATCGTCTGATAAAACATATCTGTCAAAAGCGCTAGATGAGTACAAAACCGTGCTCGACAGGCAGCCCCAAAATGTTACCGTGCTGAACAATCTTTCTTATCTGCTCTGTGAAACCGACGGCGATTTGCAGCAGGCATTTGATTATGCACAGCGAGCACAAAGACTTTTACCGAATAATCCGAATATTATGGATACAATGGCCTATGTATTAATCAAGCAAAAGGAATATGCCAAAGCCGAGCAGTTATTAATAAGTGCAGTCGGATTATTTGAGCAAAGCAGTCTCAATGCTCCGCTGGAAGTTTATGAACACCTCGGAATGGCAAAGGAAAATCTCGGTAAAAAAAGCGAAGCGATTGAGTCTTATCGGACGGCGATGAAACAGGCTGATAAAAATACGAAAGAACAGGTAAAACAAAGAATACAACAAAACATAGACCGCCTTTCTGCCGATAAATAACAGTAGAAACTTTTACTGTTTTTGCTGTGAAGGGATTGACAATGAGTCAACAGCTCAATTCGACTATTCCGTCGCCCGGCTCAATGGCTGTAAGGCGTCCGGTCGCAACTGTACCGTCTGCGGGCGGATCAAACTTAACCCCTAAAGAAATATTAGATATTATCCATCGTCATGTTTTTCTTATTTTTGTGACGACGGTTATCGGAATAGTACTGGGTATAGCAGGGTATTTTGTAATTCTGAAGCTTTATCCACGCTATACGTCGTTCACATATATTGAAGTATTGCAGCCCGGAATGAGCGACCCTACCGAAATCTCCACTCCGCAGGCAAACAAAGACATCCAGTTCCAGTTCCGTTCGTCAAAGGCAGCGGACCTGAAACGGCAATCAACCTTTGAACAGCTTCTGCAAAAACCGTCTGTTCGACAGACGGACTGGTTTGCATCCCTGGGAGGCGCAGATGATATTGTCGGGGTGATGGATAATCTCGATAAGCATCTGTCCGTAGTGCCGGAAAGAGACCGCGAATATATACGGGTGGCAATGACTACATGCAATGGGAAAGAATCGGCGCTGATTGTGAACGAATTGATTGATTTATTTATCAGGTCGCAGCAGGCTCGCGCCGAAAGCGGTGTGGCCGGCAAGCTCAAACAGCTCGACGAGCAGCGAGCTCGTATTCTGCAGCAAATGACAAATATAAATAATTATCTTGCGGAAATCCGGCTGTCTTCACAACTGACCCAGCTTGGCGAGCAAACGGACGATTTCCGTCATACCATAACCCAAAAACTGGCGTCTCTGGAAATCGACCGCAGCAAACTCATTGCAGACATCAAACAGCTCGAAGCCAATGCCAAAGCCCTGCAGGAACGTCAAAGCGGCGAAGATATTATTCAAAGACAAACCGAAAACGACCCTGTGGTGCAAAATCTCAAGCAGAGAATCAGCGAACTGGAGGCAGAGCTTGCCCGTCAAATGGCTAAACTCGGCGAAAATCACAGAATAGTTCAGTCCACCAGAGAACTTATACGCAAGACACGCGAAGAAAAGGACATGATAGCAACGCAGAAAGCCGCACAGATATATCGGTCGGATGTTCGAACAGCCGAGGAGCAGTTAAGTGTGTTTACCAACCGTCTTAACGAACTTGAACGCCAGCGCATCGAAACCGAGGAAGAACAGAAAAAACTCGACGGCATACGCGAGAAATATGAAGAACAATTGACCCTGCGTCAGCAGAAAGAAGACCAGCTTAAAGCCGTTGACGAGCAAATCGAAAAATACCGTTTATTAAGGGAAGATTCGGATACCGCAAAGGTAAGACAGCTTGGTCTTGCGCAGCCGCCGCTGAAGGTAAGTTTCCCGCGGCTGATAATATTCACGCCTGCCGGAACTATTCTGGGACTGATGTTCGGCACGGCTCTTGCGTTTTTAATAGAAATGCTGAACGAGCTTGTCAGAACTCCTCGCGATGTCACGAGAAATATCAATATTCCGCTGCTTGGAATGATAGCCCATCGCAGTCAGGAAGATCTGAAGAATGTGGAAATCGCGCATATCGTGCGTCTTGCCCCCTACTCGATAATGGCGGAATGCTATCGGCAGATTCGCGCAAATTTGAAACAATCGGCCTCGGCTGAAAATCAGAAGGTAATCTTTGTTACCAGCTGCACAGCCGGCGAGGGCAGAACAACCGTATCGTGCAATCTGGCAGGCACGTTTGTCGCAGAGGAGCAGAAAGTGCTTATTATTGATGCGAACTTCCGCAGACCTGCAATGTCAAAGCTGTTTCCGCCGCCGGGTACAGAGTTCATTGATAATCTTGGATTAAGCGGTTATCTGTGCCGCAATGTCGGTTTAGACGGCATCATACGGCCCAGCGGATTTGAAAATCTGGATATTATCGACAGCGGCATTTTGCCCGCCAACCCGGCAGAGCTGCTCTACGGCCCGCAAATGAAGGAACTGCTCAATCATTGCAGACAAAATTATGACCATATAATTATCGACGGGCCTCCGACTCTGGTGAGCGACGCCAAATCCCTTGCGGCCAGAGCAGATGGCGTAATTGTCGTTTATAACGCCGCTATAACAAAACGCGGCGCAGCCCAGCGCATTGTACGTGAATTGAACGATATAAAGGCCACGATACTCGGTGCGATTCTTGTTGGCGTACGCACGCTCAAAGGCGGATACTTCGAGGAAATGTTCGACAGCTACCGGAAATATCAGCAACAGGCCATAAAACCTGCACAAAAAACCGCCAAAGCCAAAGCATAACATAAAGAAGAGAAGAATATCTCGCATTCTGCTTCACGCTTCACGAGATACGCATATATGGCCTGTGGGGACTTGTAAGCCCAGATGCCTGCTGTCGTCGGGGGCAACTTGTCGTGTTGCCGAAAATAACCACATCGTTGACCCGCAGGACAGACCTGGGGGCTGACGGCGGTTAAACAGTGTGTAATGTTAAATATTAAGAGCCTCTAAAGCAGACCCAGTTCCTGCAGCATTTTTTCCCGCGGCACATCAACATTTGCATTACCGACAGGCGAAGGAATCGCTTCAATCATAACCCTGATTTTTTGTGCATCTTTTCTGTTCTTTGCGGCCTGTCTGGGCGTCTTATTGCCCAAAGCCGGATTCGGCTTGTCCAGCCAGTTCATATAATATTCACCCATCTGCCGCTCAACAGCCCGTACAACCTCCGGCGACAAAGGCTTATCCGGTTCATCAGGCTCATCAATCGCCAGTTCTTTCTTTTTCTGCGACTGTTTGAGCATTTGTTCTACGCTTTGGCTTTCATGTTTTTGATATCTCACGCCGTCAATTTTTTCAAGCCACTTTCGCAGATTCTTTAATCTCTTTGGGGAATTTACCTCGGCTTTTATTTTATCGTCGTCAAAATACAACCTTCCAAGCAGAGTGGTCGGCATTATTTCATCTCTGCGATTCTCTCTGAACCACACATACACATCATCCTGTTTATCATAATCAATATCATCACGCTGTGAAATTGCGATGTTCGCCGATTTTCCGTCCTTACAAGTGAACCACGCCGTGATATACTCCAGCTTGTCGCCGTCGGTATTGTGCAATTCCGGCATATTCGGCTGGTTGCAGGCAAAATCATCGTACAGCGGCCAGAGTTTTCCAAAAATGCCGGCGTTTTCTCGCAGCCATTGCGGGCTTGGGTCAGACGGCAGACCAAGCCGCTGCAGTTCTTCCATAACCGCCATCACCTGCAGCGGGCTAAAAACCGGCCCTGCAATATCTACGAAATTAAAGCCGCCTGCCTGATAAACTCTGAACGGCGCAAACCATTCGGTTTTAGCGGTTTGAGACATCGACTTGTCGTGTACAGTTACGGTTTTCGATAAAAGCAAATCACGCAAAACCAGATTTCCCGTTTTTTTATCAATTTCCTTAATCTGGTATAAACTTGGAAATGACTTCATCAGCGATTCAAGTGAAATACGCGCCGCCTGCGGCAGTTTGTCCTCAAGCAGCCGTTCGGCATACGTGGGTTCGTTATTTTTCGCTCTATATGACAGAGCCGCCCAGTTAACATAGCCGACAATAGACATTATGTTTGAATATTCATCAATATAATAATCCCAGTCCGTATCACCGAAATATGCCTCGCTCACATCATCGCTGCGAAGATAGTCCGATTCATTCCAGAACCGGATAAAACGATTTGTCAAAAACAACTGAACATTTTTCCAGCCGTCCAAATCATCATCAGCGGGAATGATATTAAAATCCACAGCGGGCAGATCCCTTTCAGGGACAGTATGCCCGGATATATCAAACACGCCGTGTTTTTCGGCTAATTCTCCGAACTGCGGATATAATTCATAACTCACTTCGATGTTTGGGTCCAGAGGGTCGCCGGAGACATCCAACGTAAGAAGCTCATCGGGGTCTTCCAAATATGTATCGGGTTCAAACTCTCCGGCCTCGTGTGCCTTGATTATTCCCTTAACAATATAAAGCATCAGTTTGACATCGTGGTCTTTTTCAACCATCCCCATTTCATGTCCCGGTCTTTTTAAAATAACCGAAGGCAGCCATTCATTCCTGCGAACCTGATAATTGCACGATTTAATCCAGTTCTTCTCCAGGCGGCTCATGTCGTTGTAATACATCATGCTGAAACCGATAGTGTCTATTTTGTCTATCGTGTCTTTCCTATCGTCTAATATCATACTAACCTGTTTAAAAATGTCGTCGCCCCTGAAAATGCTTAGGCCGTATTCCTCACCGCCGTCTCCCATAATTGAAACTATAACAGGCTTTTCCAGCGGAGTCCGGACAATAAAAAAATCCATATTGACATATTCTTCCCACAGCCGCAATTCCGCAAAATCCATACACGCTCTTATCATTTGAAATTTTTGCCACGGAAAATTCAGTTTCATAGCCTACTTCCTTGTATAAAAGAGATGATAAACCTCACAAACGGGTTGCCACAATAAAAGACGTTGTAAATCCCGATTATATTCCAAACCGCAAAATAATCCTACAGTACAAAATTGTTCTCTTTTTTTTAAATACTACACTATTTTATCGGAATTTGCCGAATATTGCAATAAGTAAAGCTCTTATGACGTCTAAATTTTATGAAAGGCCCAATGAGCCAGGACGAAAAATTAAATAGCGTCATAGCCGGGTGCAAAAAAAAGCAGCCCCAATGCTTCGAAAGACTTGTAGATATGTATGCAAGTCGGTGCTATGGTTATTTTTACAGATTGTCGGGCAATGCAGATACAGCCGGCGACCTGTTAAATGAGCTGTTTTTAAAAGTTTATCAAAAAATCGGTTCGTACCGCGGCGAATCGTTCAACGGCTGGATATTTCGGATAGCGGCAAACCTGTTTAGCGATTACATCAGACAGAAAGTACGTTATAAAAAACTGCTCGATGAAAAACAGGCTCAGCAAACTTATGCTGATTCCGACCCGCCACGCAGGGAACATTTTGCCGCCGACAAACTGGACCTGTGCCTTTCGAGGCTCGAGCCGGAACTTGCCGAACTGATTACGCTGCGATTTTATTCGCAAATGAGCTTTAAGGAGCTTGCAAAACTTCGCAGAGAACCGATTGGTACGACATTGTCAAAAGTGCATCGCGGCCTTAACCGGCTGCGCGAACTGATGGAAAATGAAAATAAAAATGAAAAACGATAACGAAAATCTCAATGAGCTGCTGAAAAGCCTTTACAATGCCGAACAGGCCGAATTAGTACGGCAGCAAATACAGGCGGGCGACAAACTTTTTGCGCAATTCAAAACTCATCAGCCCGATGCGGCAAATATTGAAGCTGTCAAACAAAATATTCGCGATAAAATTACATCCGGCAAACATACCGCCCTGCCGCGCATTATAAAATTTATTGCTGCGGCGGCATGCATCCTGATTGCCGTTTCAGCAGGCATTATGTGGATGTTTAAGAATTCTCCACAACCGCAGGTCGGCAAAATAATATCGCAAAATATCACAGAAGAAAACTGGTTCAGCGACGAACAATATACTCAAAATGATAAAGACCTTGCGGTCTTCGAGGAACAATACCGCCAGCTTCAGGATTTGCTTCTTGCCGTAAAACTTGACGAAAACGGCGATTATGAAAGTCGGACCGGCTCTGTGGACGAGCTGGAGACAAGTTTTATAGAAATAAAAACTTCATTCTGGGAAGGGTAATATTATGAAAAATAAATTTTACACTTTGACAGCGGCATTATTTTTCGCAGCCGTTATAGTGGCGGCAGCAAAAGCATTTGCAG
>DYLR01000013.1:21338-25292 GCA_020721975.1 Blastopirellula marina
CCGCAGGCGCCGCCGCCTGATGAGCCTGTTATAAACAATGCACCCCCGGGGCCGTTTGAGCTAACGCCGGAAAGAATCGAAAGAATAATGAATCGGATTCAGGAAAGCGACCCTGCAAGAGCCGATGAATTAAGACAGCTTCAGCAGAACGACCCGCCTGCTTTCGAAGCCGAGATTCGCAAAATAGCAAGGGAACGCTTCAGAGAACGTTTCAGAGATGGCGGACCCAATGACCGAATGCCGGGTTTTAGGCCGGATGTTCAACCGCCGGGACAAGGCGGCAGAGGCACAGCAATTATGGACAGAATTCGCGAAAAGGAAAATGAAATCCTTGCCTTCGTAAAGGAAAACGACCCGAACGGCGCTAAAGAGCTTGAGGAACTCAAGACTAAAAATCCGCCTTTGTATATGCAAAAGATGTTCGTCATTGCCAGGCGATATCACGAATACCAGAAAATTAAAGATGAAAATCCCGAACTGGCCAAAACTTATCTTGCGGATTCAAAACTCAAACAACAACGCGATGGGCTTGTCCGGCAAATTCGCTCCTGCAACGACGAAAATCAAAAATCCCTGCTCACCGCACAACTTAAAGATGTGGTAAGCCAAAGATTTGACCTGCTGCTTAAAAGAAAACAGCTTAAATATGAAGATTTACTCAACAAGCTGAAAAATCTTCAGGCAGAAGTCGAAAAATCAAAATCCGAGCTTGAAAAATTTAGCTCCCAAAAACAACACCAGGTTGATTTGCATGTGCAGGAGTTGCTCAGCCAGGCCGAAAAATTCGACTGGGACTAATTTAGGGTATAGGAATTGAACATTGAACATTTAGCATTTAACATTGAATAAAAACCGTCAAATTTTTTAAATTTATCGAAATTTTTGTTGACAATTTTGTGTTTATGTCTATATAGTACTTGCTACGATTATACCTAAATAGACAGGTAAAACTTGGAATTGTTAATTGATAAGAATCTCGATAATTTTGCCACAATTTGTCGGCAGGCAGGTTTGAAGATAACACCTCAAAGAAAGCTGATATACCGCTGCCTGTTGCAGAGCAAAGAGCATCCATCGGCAGAAATGCTGCTGAAAACGGTGCGTAATCACGAACCGAGCATTTCACTGGACACAGTAAGCCGGACGTTAAAAACATTTGAATCCCTCGGTTTGGTAAAGGTAATGGCCGGCGGCGGCGATGCCCGCAGATTCGACGGCGATACAAGTACACATCAGCACTTCCGATGTGTAAATTGTCATAAAATCTTTGATTTTCACTATAAACCTTATGAAAGTATAGAAATACCCTCTGTAATTACCGACAGGTTCAAAATTCTTGGAGTGTCGGTATATGTGGAAGGATATTGTCCGGATTGTCAATAAAAACAAATTAAAATTTTTAAGGAGTAGATGACTATGAAATTGAAAGGTACACAAACTGAAAAAAACATTTTGAAGGCCTTTGCCGGTGAGTCGCAGGCTCGCAATCGCTATACTTATTTTGCCGGCCAGGCTCGTAAGAACGGTTTTGAGCAGATTGCCGCCATTTTTGAAGAAACCGCCAACCAGGAAAAGGAACATGCCAAAAGGCTGTTTAAGTTTCTCGAAGGCGGCGAACTTGAAATTACAGCTTCATTTCCGGCAGGTGTAATCGGCTCGACACTGGAAAATCTTAAAGCCGCTGCGGCAGGTGAACATTATGAAACATCAAAAATGTATCCGGAATTCGCCGCAACAGCCGACAAGGAAGGCTTTTCACAAATCGCCGAGGTTTTTCGTAATATAGCAGTAGCCGAGCGCAGGCATGAGCAGCGATATGTTTCTCTTGCATCCAACATAGAACGTGGTAAGGTATTCAAAAAGGATCAGCCAGTACGATGGGTCTGTCGAAACTGCGGCTACGTCCATAACGGCAGTGAAGCTCCGGATGTGTGCCCGGCTTGCGCTCATCCAAAGGCTCATTTTGAAGTCGAAGCTGTTAATTACTGACAGGAGAAATCAATGAAGGAACGAATGGGACTGGTAAAAAGGAATGGACAGCCGCTGATATTGCTCGGAACAGGTCTGAAAACCGCGGATAAAATCCCTGACTGCGAGCTTACGGCGACGGATTTGCAGCCGGTAAAATTGTCCTGTTTCCGCGGCAAAGTAATGGTCATATCCGTTGTACCGTCGCTGGATACTGCTGTCTGTGACAAACAGACGCGCAAATTCAATGAACGGGTTTCTGCTCTGGGCGAAAAGGTCGTGCTTATAACCGTTAGTATGGACCTGCCATTTGCGCAAAAGCGATGGTGTGGCGCTGCCGGTTTACCGAATGCGATTACGCTTTCGGATCATCGCAGCGGAGCTTTCGGCGAAAGTTTCGGCGTGCTGATTAAGGACATAAGACTGCTTGCACGCGCGGTGTTTGTGGTTGATGCACACGGAAAAATTGCTTATGAACAGATTGTGCCGGAATTGACTGACGAGCCGGATTATGAATCTGCACTGCAAAAAGCAAAGCAACTTATAAAATGATAAAAAATTCTACTTTGGAAAGAAACAGTTTATGATAAGCCCCAAAATGGTTAAGGCTGTGAACGGCCAGATTAACACCGAGCTGTACTCGGCATATCTGTATTTGTCAATGGCAGCGTATTTTCACGAAAAAAATCTGCCCGGTTTTGCGAACTGGCTGACCGTTCAGTTCGAAGAAGAACAGGGCCACGCAAAAAAATTCTACAAGGAACTGATAGAACGCGGTGCAAGGGTAACACTCAAGGCCATTGATGCCCCCCCTGTCGAGTGGCCATCGCCGCTGGCTGCGTTTGAAGCAGTTCTCGAACATGAGCAGAAAGTTGCCGGCCTGATTAATAATCTGGTCAGTCTGGCCAAA
Organism: Blastopirellula marina; assembly: GCA_020721975.1. Taxonomy (GTDB): domain Bacteria; phylum Planctomycetota; class Phycisphaerae; order Sedimentisphaerales; family UBA12454; genus DYLR01. The sequence goes on from DYLR01000013.1 coordinate 24,217, forward strand.
GAAGAAAAAGATTACGCATCGGAAATCTTTTTACAGTGGTTTGTAAGCGAGCAGGTGGAAGAAGAAGCCGCAGCAACAGAGATTGTCGCCCGGTTAAAGCTGATAAAAGACAATCCTCAGGGACTGTTTATGATTGACCGCATCCTCGGCGAAAGAAAAGCCGACTGACAGGAGGATAAAGAAGGCGGACATTGTACATCGTACGTCGAATATCGACACATTATAAACGCTCCGTTCCGCTCGGCATGCGGCGGCCATTTCCGACGAGCTTTTTTAGTAGCTCATTCTCGTCGGCCGCCGGCCCGAGCGAAACGGAGTTGCGATGGACCGATAATAAAAAAAATACCACCCCATGGGGTGGTAGAAAAAGAAAGCCATGACCACTGAAAGACTATATGGCAAAATGTGCGAAAGATTCTTGGCAGTCCCGAATCAACTCCCGGCGTGTCGAAACAAAATTTTTGGGGCAATTTAAGATTTTTCAGGCTTGCCGAAAGCACATCTATTGTCGCCGATCATTGGATTAGTCGTTATAATTTAACGCTGCCTTTAGGAACTTTTATCGAAATGTTAAATTCAGTTTTTCTTGATGGCATTTTCATTATTACAGTGTTATCGCCTTTTTTTAACGGCGGATTAAATTCATTTAGAGCCTATTAAATTGTGAGATAGGTCAATTGTCTGGCGGCAACACTTTGCCTGAATGCTGATATGATGCCTGTTCAAGATACCTTTGCAGAGCAAGTTTTTTATCGTTGCCGAAGTAGTAGAGTTTGCCCTTAATCTTCTTGCAAAACTGGCCGGTGGGATGTAAAGTTAAGGGAAATTTATCGTAGCGAGTCTTGCGACTTTTTTTATCGCTCTCTGACATTGCATAATACCTATTACTTCGTAAATTACTTTACTTGTTATCTTAGTGAAGATTATAACTTAAAAATTTATTGTTTCGTAAGTCTTTTCTGAATAAGTAGTTGGAGAGGTGGCCGAGTGGCTGAAGGCAACGGTTTGCTAAACCGTCGTATGGTTAATAAACCGTACCGCGGGTTCGAATCCCGCCCTCTCCGTTTTATTTTTCA
>DYLR01000014.1:0-22000 GCA_020721975.1 Blastopirellula marina
TTTTTGCCGTGTACGCCGCACGGGTGCATTCAGTTAATCAATCGCAGCGGCACAAAACTTAAAGGCTCACACGTGGTTATCGTAGGACGCAGCAATATTGTCGGCAAGCCGCTTGCAAATATGCTGATTCAAAAAAGCGAACTGGGTAATGCGACCGTAACGGTCTGCCACACAAGCACAAAGGATATCGGTTATCACACGCGGCAGGCCGATATAGTCGTGGCCGCAGCAGGCAAACCAAATACTATAACGGCTGATATGCTCAAGCCCGGCGCTGTAGTAATTGACGTAGGCGTAAATCGCATAGAAGATGCAACGAAAAAGAACGGCTTTCGGCTTGTAGGCGACTGCGATTTTGAAGGATGCAGCAGGGTAGCAAGTGCAATTACGCCCGTACCCGGCGGCGTGGGACCAATGACGATTACAATGCTGATGTGGAATACGGTGCAAAGCGCAAAAATGGCCGCAGGGCTGTAATCATTTAACATTTAACATTGTTTAGTTGCCGTCGTACCGACGGCAGGCGTCGGGGCTGACAATCAGCCATAGGTAAGTTCGCGACATTTCCTTCCTTCTGATTTCTGTGGTCTTTTCTTTGGATTTTCTGCTATAATATCGAAATGTCCATTGCAATGTCTGTCGATTTGAAAAATCTCGAACTGCCTGAACTGGAAAAGCTGGTTGAGTTGCTCGGTGCAAAGAAATATCTGGCCGGGTATATTTTCAGGTATATTCATCAGCAGCTCGGATGCGATATTGATAAAATAACATCGCTGAGCAAGTCTTTGCGAACGGCTCTTGCTGCGCAGAAATATTATATCTCGACTTTCAAATCCTGCCGGGGCATAAAAAGCGCCAACGACGGCACGGCCAAATATGTTTTTGAACTTTCCGACGGCAATATTATCGAATCGGTATTGATGCGCGACAAGGACCGCCTCACGGCGTGTGTTTCGTCTCAGGCCGGGTGCAGATTCGGATGCAGCTTTTGTGCGACAGGGCGGCTGCAGTTCCGGCGGAATCTCACGGCAGGGGAAATAATCGAACAGGTTTATCAAATCTCGCGTGATGCGGGCGAAAAGCTCAACAATGTGGTTTATATGGGAATGGGCGAGCCGCTGGATAATTACGACAATACATTGCGGGCGATAAGAATACTTGCGCATCCTTACGGCTGTAATATCGGCATACGCAGGCACACGATAAGTACTGTGGGCATTATTCCGTGTATTTTGCGGCTGGCAAAAGAGGATATTCATCCGCGGCTCGCAGTTTCGCTGCACAGTCCGTATCAGCATCAGCGGGTCGAGCTGATGCCAATAGCGGCTCGACATCCGCTTGATGAGCTGATTAATGCGCTCGGTAAATATCAGCACACGACAGGCCGGCGGATTACTATTGAATATTGTATGATAAAGCGGGTAAATGATTCGCTGGATGCGGCCAGGGATTTGGCGGCTTTGCTGAAAGGCATTGATGCTTATGTTAATCTTATTGAATATAATCGGCACGAAGGGGCGGATTATCAGCCTGCCGAGCCTGCGAGAATAAGGGCTTTTCGTGATATTCTGATTAAATCTGGCTTTAAGACGATAATACGCTATCGTCGCGGACGCGATATAAAGGCCGCCTGCGGCCAGCTCGGAGCCGAAAGAATTGAACAGAAAATAATTGATGAATGATGATTTATGAGTGGTGAACCCAAAATCCAAAATCCAAAATCTAAAATAACAGATTTACCCAACGGCGTGATATTTGACATGGACGGTGTGCTGCTGGACAGCGAGCGGTTTATTCGTGAGGCTGCGATGAAAATGTTTGCCGAAAGGGGGCTTGCGGTGCATCCGGAGGATTTTAAGCCCTTCATCGGAGCAGGCGAAAACCGCTTCATCGGCGGCGTGGCCGAGAAATATAATTTCCAGATTGATATAGAACGCGATAAAGCCCGCACTTATGATATTTATCTTGAAATTATCAAAGGCAGGCTTCGTCCGCTGCCGGGAGTAATTGAATTTATAAGCGAGTGTCGCAGGCTGAAAAAGAAAATTGCCGTTGCAAGCGCTGCAGACCTTCGCAAGGTGGAAGGAAATCTCGGCGAAATCGGCATTCCCGCACATACTTTCGACGCGTTTGTTACCGGCTGTGAAATTAAACATCTCAAGCCTTCTCCGGATATTTTTCTTGAGGCGGCAGGGCGGCTGGGCATTGACCCCGCGGATTGCCTTGTAATAGAAGACGCCATTAACGGCGTAAAGGCGGCAATTGCAGCGGGAGCAAAATGTCTCGGCATAACCGGCAGCTTTTCCGCACAGCAGCTTACGGCAGCCGGTGCAAAATGGACAGCCCCAGACCTTGCCAATGCCCCCAATGAGGTGTTGCACTGGAAAGCCGAAACTGATATAGTGGAAACACTTTAGCCGTATGTTTTGGATTCTAAAAAATGGGGACTGGCACAAGCGCAGCGGCGTTTTTACGCCGCAAGACGTGCCTGTACCCTTTTTGCCAAAGTGTTACATATAGTGTCATAATGGAGATTTATGATGTCTGACTTTATGAACGACGATTTTCTTCTGCATGGGAAAATCGCGAAGGTTTTATACCACGACTACGCGGCCAAAATGCCGATTTGCGATTTTCACTGCCATTTGCCGGCGGAGCAAATAGCAGCAGACCATCAGTTTAAGAATATCACCGAAATATGGCTCTACGGCGACCATTACAAATGGCGGGCGATGAGAACCGGCGGCGTTGACGAAAAATTCTGCACGGGCGACGCCGGCGATTGGGAAAAATTTGAAAAATGGGCGCAGACCGTGCCATATACAATTCGCAATCCGCTTTATCACTGGACGCATCTGGAACTTAAAAGGCCTTTCGGCATAACGGGAATAGTTCTTAATCCTTCCACTGCCCGCAGGATATGGGACATCTGCAATGAAAAACTTCAGAGCCGTGAGTTTAGCTGTCGAAACCTGTTGCGGTATTTTGATGTCCGCGTCGTAATCACCACCGACGACCCGCTAAGCGAATTGAAAGCTCACGCGAAAATTGCCGATGATAAATTTGAAATAAAAGTTCTGCCCACCTGGCGGCCGGACAAGGCGATGGCGACGGGAGATATTGACGCATTAAACGCCTGGATTGACAGGCTGGCTGAAATGACCGGTATCGATATTTCGAGTTTTGACGATTATATAGGGGCGATTCGCAAAAGGCACGACTTTTTCGGTTCGATGGGCTGTAGAATAAGCGACCACGGCCTTGACACGATTTACGCCGACCACTGCGACCGGCAGACGGCGTGTAAAATATTCGATGTAATAAGGCAGGGCGGGCAGCTCGACGAATCGGCTCATCGAAAATTCAGGAGCATAATGCTTTACGAACTTGCCGTTATGGACGCCGAAAAAGGCTGGGTGCAGCAATTCCATATCGGGGCGATGCGAAACAATAATTCCAGAATGTTCAAAAAACTTGGGCCCGACACCGGCTTTGATTCAATAGGCGATGAGCCTGTTGCGTACGGGCTTTCGAGGTTTCTCGACCGGCTCGACGCTGCCGGGAAACTCGCAAAGACCATACTCTATAATCTCAATCCGCGGGACAACGCGCTTATGGCGACAATGCTCGGCAATTTTCAGGACGGCTCTGTGCCGGGCAAAATGCAGTGGGGCAGCGGCTGGTGGTTTATGGACCAGAAAAAAGGTATGCAGGACCAGATGAACGAATTATCGGCAATGGGTCTGCTTAGTCGGTTTGTCGGTATGGTTACCGATTCACGCAGCTTTTTGTCATATACCCGGCACGAATATTTCCGGAGAATTCTTTGCAATCTGCTCGGCGAAGATGTTGACAAGGGACTTATCCCGCGTGATATTGAACTGCTCGGCCAAATGGTGCAGGACATCAGTTATAACAATGCGATGAATTATCTTGGTATGAAAATACAGCCGCAGCAGGCGTCCTAAAGTGTATCCGGGATATTTGCCTTTACCGTGACTAATGGCAGTTCCTGCGGCGAATTGCCGGACGGCTGTTTATCAGTGTCGTTTGCGCTATTATAATTTTGTCCGGTGTTTTGCGGCTCCATCGGTATTTGCAGCGAAAACACCGAGCCTTTGTTTATTTCGCTGCTTACGCTTATGCTGCCGCCGAGATGGGTCGCCAGTTTTTTGGTAATCGTAAGCCCCAGACCTGTGCCGCCGTATTGGCGTGTGGTGCTTCCGTCGGCCTGTCGATAAGGCTCAAATATAACATTCAGTTTGTCGGGCGGTATGCCTATGCCCGTGTCTTCAACGTCAAAACGGACGAACGGCCGTGCGTTTTCGCTGTGCGCTGAAACTCTTATATAAACATGCCCGGTTTTGGTGAATTTAATAGCGTTGTTCACGAGATTTACCAGGCATTGCCGCAAACGTGTCGGGTCTGTTTTGATTTTTGCCGGCAGCTGATCCGAACCGATTACTGCAAATTCAAGATTTTTTTGTTTTGCCGACTGGCGCAGCATTGAATCTATCGCACCGAGAAGTTCCCGCAGGTCGCAATCGATAAGTTCGATGTTCAGCTTATTCGACTCGATTTTGGAAAAATCGAGTATATCGTTGATTATCGCAAGCAGGCTGGAAGACGCATCGCGAATTGTCTTTACGTATTCATATTGATCCTGATTAAGCGGCTCATCGCTGAGAATGTCGCTGAAGCCGATTATTGCGTTCATCGGTGTTCTTATCTCGTGGCTCATATTGGCCAGAAACTCGCTTTTGGCAGTATTGGCGGCGGCTGCCTGCCTGGCCATATCGTTGGCTTTTTCTATCGCCTTTTTAAGCCGCCCGTTTATGATTCGCAGTTCCTCTTCCATTTGCCTGCGCTCGGTAATATCAACCAGCGACATCAGAACATGGGGCGAATTATTGATAATCACCCGCCCGACGCTGGTGGAAAGCCACAGATGTTTAATCATGCCGTCCCGCTCAATGGAAAATGGAATTTCAACGCCGTTAACCGGTTTTCCATTTTGAAGCGTATTAACTATCAGCGATCTGAACGGACATTGTGGGCAGAATTGCGATGTGCCGCAGCCGCCTGCGGCTGTTATTGCATGCATGCAGCCAAGCGCATCTCCCGGCTGGTGACAGATTATATCTTCAGGCAGTCCAATCATATTTTTTGCGGCCGTCTCGTTGATTTTTACAATATTGGCCTGATTGTCGAGTAAAAGCAATCCTACCTGTACCGAGTCGAATATGACCTGTAAGTTGACATTATCCTGTTTTATCTGCTCCGATGTAATCGACAGCTGCGACGTGATTTTTTTAAGCTCTTTGCGTTTGCCCCAGCCGAATTCGCAGGCAATCCACCCCAACACCAGGCCGGATGCTAAAAAAACATAGTCGGAATTTTTTAACCAAAAATATTCCATAAATTATTCCATAAATTATTAGCTTGAAAGTCTTTTTTTAGCCTCAATGCAAATTAAACAGCAATTATTTCATCGGCATATATGCGGGCCGGCTAAACCAAATATTACCTGTTGCCATCCGCATTTTTTTACTGTAAAATCAACGTTTCGGCTGTGTGATTTGTTCGTAACCTGCCTTTCGGTCCGGCAGGTTTATTTTTACCAGCCTCAAAGGACCGAATAATGTGGCATGTCGGTTTTTTTACACCGGCAAAAAATATTTTACTTTATAGGACGTATTTTAAGGTCAGACAAGGCAATGGAAAAACATCAAAAAAGTTGTCCGGGCAAGGCGAAATATCTTTCCGGCAAAAGGATTCTGCCAAAACCAATCGGTAAAACAACCGGCATTGTTGAGCTTATCGACAATATGGACGCCTATAACGGCGGTCGTCTGCGGGCGGCGTGCAATCTGCTGCGAGACCGGTACTCACAGGACGATGTCACAATCGGCTTGAGCCTGGCAGGGGCTTTGACTCCGGCGGGACTTGGGCCGGCGGCTATTATCCCGCTGATGAATCACGGCTTTGTTGACTGGATTACTGCAACCGGCGCAAATATGTATCACGACCTGCACTTCGCGTTCAATCTGCCGATGTTCCGCGGCAGTCATAACGTTGACGATGCTGATTTGCGAGATAAAGGCGTAACGCGAATTTATGACATTCTTTTCGATTACGAAGACGTGCTGATGGAAACCGACCGCCGGCTGCGGGAGCTTTTGGTCAGGCCTGAATTTCAAAAGGAAATGGGCACGCGAGAATTTTATTATCATCTCGGCAAGCTGCTCAGTGAGTATGAAAAAAAGCATAATCTTGGCGGAGTGAGCATCCTTGCGGCGGCTTATCGCAACGGCATACCGGTTTTCACCTCCTCGCCGGGCGACTCGACGATTGGAATGAACGTTGCCGGACTGGAGCTTTTGGCCGATGCACTGAAACTGGGACAGTTCAAACTTAAAATAAATCCGAGCTTCGATGTACACGACTCGACGGCGATTGTGCTGAATGCAAAGCGATATGAAAATGGTAAGACCGGCGTGATTCTTATCGGCGGCGGCAGTCCGAAGAATTTTATGCTCCAGACCGAGCCGCAGATTCAGGAAGTACTGATGATTCCGGAAGTAGGGCAGGATTACGATATAAATATCACCGACGCAAGACCGGACACAGGCGGCCTGTCCGGAGCTCCCCCAAGCGAGGCGGCAAGCTGGGGCAAAATCGACCCGACAAAACTCGAGGAAACCGTAACCGCGTATGTGGATGTAACGGTTGCTTTGCCGATACTGGCTGCGTATGTCGTGCAGGCCGCAAAGCCAAAACGGCTGAAAAGACTTTACGACCGCGGCGACGAACTGCGCGAAAAACTCAAAAAAGCATATCTTGAGAATAACAGGGAAATTGAAAAACTCAAAAGCCTGATAGAGAAACTTTAGCCACAGATAACCTGGCGCGGCCAAGAGGCCGCAACCAAAATCCGAAACTCGAAATCCGAAATACGAAACAAATTCAAAATAAAGAACCAGTGGATAGGGTAGAGGGGATAGGGGATAGTAAAGAACTAAACCCTATACCCTAACTCGAAATCAGAATAACCAAAACAAAGATTCCATTGTTTTGGATTTTTGTTTTGAACATTTTAGTTTTGAATATTCGATATTTTTTCGGATTTCGATATTCGGATTTCGGATTTAAATCCTTATATTATAAGAAATTAGATTACAATAGCTAAAGGCAATATAGCGTAGTAGCATTAGAGCCTTCAAATTCTGTGTTTTTTGTTTCAGATTTACTGCTGCTGCGGTGTTGTAATGGCCTGCAGATTCTGAAAAATTGCCGTATTGTCGAAATAGCCGTCGAATGCCGAACTGCCGACGCCTGCGGCGGAGACCGGCACAGGTATGGCGGTATGAGCCATCGTCGTCCATCCGATACCCGCTCTGACGGACACAAGCTGGGTACATGTAATGGTAACCGGTTCACCGTTGCCGTAAAGAGCTTTTGCCTCATCCTCGCTCATACCTGCATCGGGTATTTTAAATGCATATTTATAAGCGCGTTGAATTAGAAGCGTTTCATTATCGCTCAGATTTGTCAGTCCGAATGAATTGCCGATTTCATTTGCGACCGTATCGTACGGCGAATTGGCGTCATATAGCTTCTTTAGTCTGGCAGTGAACATTTCCGCGGAACATTTTTGTTTTGTAAGCGAATCGGTGTTGAATTTGCTGCCTCCGTTTCTGCCCATACCGAGGCCGCCGGTTTCATGGTCGGCAAAAATGACAATCAAAGTGTTGTCGGGATGTTCGCCGTAGAATTTAACCGCTTCGCACACAGCCTGGTCAAGAGCCAGAACTTCATGAACCATTGCAGCAGCGTCATTTTTGTGACAGGCATGGTCGATATTGCCGCCCTCTATAACCATAAAAAATTTATTGTTTGGGTCGTTGGCGTCGGACAATAGTTCGATTCCCTTTCGGACGTAATCAATCAGACTTGCGTGTTCGGAGGGTCTGTCCTTTTCATAGAACAGTCCTGCCTGGTCGTCAAGTTCGTAATTATAAGCCCAGACTTTGCCGGCGCCTTTTTTTAGTTGTTCCAATTCTGCTTTTGTGGTTATTATGCTGTATCCTTTATCCTTCATTGCCTGAACAATGCTCGGTTTGTCCTGGCGAATTTCCGGTTTTTCGCCCATTGCTCCGCCGCCGGCCAGATAATCAAAGCCGCTTTGAGCAAGCTCGGAGCATATTTCATAATAGCTTTTTCTGCTTTCCTGATGGGCGTAAAAAGCGGCAGCGGTGGCGTTATCTATAGACGAAGTGGTTACAATTCCAATTTTGTACCCCTGTGCCTTGAGTATATCGGCTATCGATGTGAGCCTGTTTTTATCCTTGTCCACGCCGACAAAGCCGACATTGGTTTTTTGTCCGCAGGCAAATGCCGTCGCAGATGCAGCAGAATCTGTTATTGGTTTATCGGCAGCTAAAGTTGTCATAATTCCCTGCACCGGCAGGCTGTTCATGGCAAGCTTTGCATTTGGGTCGTTCAAAATGCCTTTAAGATACATCTCTGCGATGCTGCGCTGAGCAAGCCCCATTCCGTCGCCGATAAACATGAATATGTGATTTACCGGCTTTGCGGCCGCCTGCGGCAACGACAGAAAAATGCCGGTTATTACCGCTGAAAGAATAAATAATCTTACAAACCTTTTGTTAATGTGTGTTTCCATATATCGTTGATTTCCCTAAAATATTGTTTTTTATAAAGCTAACGGCGAAACATAATCGCCTTTTTTGTTTTGCAGGTCTTTCAGTCTGCCCCTGATTGTTTTGAATGTTTCAAATACAATCTGCGGCACATTTGTTTCTTTTCTGTAAATCGCCTCGATGCGGTCGTACTTGGCCAGCAGCTGCGGAATGCGGATTGTAAACTGTTTTACATAGTCATCCGTGGCGTAATCTTTTTTAAGGTTTGCGCTGAACAATTCTGCCAGGTCTTTGTATTTTGGAATCAGGCCTGTCGGGGTCTTTACGGCGTCAATGTCGCCGTGTACCCGCAGTTCCGCCCAGAGCATCCATACCAGCTTGTCGAGCATTCCATTTAAGTATTTTCGGTTTTCGTCCCGAAGAAAATAATTTACGCTGAATATCAGCGGCGTTTTTTTTAGTCTCCTGACGATGTCGAGGTTGTTTTGGATGTATTTACCCAGCGGAATTGCAAGAAAATCCAGATTGCTCATCAGATTGAAACTTCGCACGCCTTCTGTGCCGATTGTTGCCGCGGTCGTTTCCGATTCGAGCGATGCTCCTTTGGCTATGATGCCTTCGGTCCAGTCATAAGCCTGTTCGACCGGCACGCAGGTATCGCTGTCGCGCCCGCCATATACCACCGCGCCAAGCACGACGCCTTTGGGGTTGTTGAGATTTTTATCGCAGTTGGCAAGGCTGTCGAGCCTTACGGTATAGCGGGCGTTTTTATGCGACGGATGAATATCTGCGCCTTTGGAGTCTTTCATTCCCTTTGTCCATTGGCCGATATAATTTAATCCTTTTTCCGGCAGTGGCCGGCCCATTCCGAGCCAGTACGGCCTGCCGTCAACGATAAGACAATTGCCGAATATTACCTCGCCCGGCGTATTGAGAGCCTTGTAAATAACCGGGTCGCTATCCGGATTAACGTCCTGAATAATTCCGAATATTCCCTGCTCGACATTTACGCAGCGAATCTCATCGCCTTTTATTCGCAGATACGCAATGTCGTCGCCGATGATTGTCTGCCCCGGCAGCATTGCCGTTGAGGTTTTTCCGCATGCGCTTGGAAATGCCCCGCTGAAATATGTTATGCGCCCCTTTGGTCCTTTTATGCCCATCAGGAACATATGCTCGGCAAGCCAGCCCTCTTTATCGGATTTATTGATTGCAAGACGCAAAGCCAGTTTTTTCAGGCCGACGGTGTTTCCGGCATATTGCGTGTTGACCGAATAAACGATATTTTCATTCAAATCAATGTATATTCGCTTTTTATCCGGGTTTTTACTGACAAAATTTTCGAGTTCGCCTTCGGTATGCATAAATCGGAAAAAGTCCGGCGAATCGCCGATGTTCTTAAATTGCTCATAGCCCGGCCTGTACAAAATGAACTCGCTGTGTCCGACATAAGGCGAATCGGTTATCTGCACACAGGGGATTGAAAATTCACTGTTTGTCGGCCCCAGACAAAAGAACATCACGAGCATTTTCCGGCCATTCATCTGGCCTTTCATAAGGCCGAATATCTCGGACAGGCCCTCCTGTTTTTCTATGGAGTTTATGCCCTGGCCGAGACTTGTACCCTTTGGCAGCAGGTATTTTGTTACCTCCTTGTCGCGTCCCTGGTCCTGCGGACCGTCAAAATGATAGGTATGTCCCTCAATGGCCAGAGGCTTTTCTTCGCCGGTCTGCTTTGCGTATTCACGAATCCAGGCTATATCCTTTGCGTCGTCGGTGCATATAAAAACGCCGGCAGGCTCGAAAAGCTCAATTGCTTCCGCGACAAACTTATGCAGTTTTGAATTCTTCAATGCACTGATTTTAGCGAAATTATCTGCATCAATTTTGTTTTTTAGAATCTCGATGTAATTCGTGCCGGCCATTTTTCATCTCGTCCTTTTCAAAATTTGATTTATGACTTTACACTGCGAACCCATCACAACTATTGCATTTCAGGGAAAATTACCGACCGATAACGCACACAAAAAACACAGAATTTTAGTATTCACAGACCGATAAGTCAATTAAAAATTGCCAAATTATAAGGCATTTGACAATTTAGTGTTTTGATACTAAAATGCCGGTTTTTACCTGTTTTTGGAGGCAGCCGTTTGCCCAGTCATGAGTTGGCAAAACTTACGCTCTACAATATGGACATTATAGGTTATTCGCTTGCCGGCGAGGAAACCGTAGTTGCTATGCCGCAGCTTGACGTTTGTTTCGATATCGGCAAAGCCCCCGAACAGGTAATCCATATTAACCACCTGCTGCTCACGCACGGCCATATTGACCATGCATCCGGCATTGCATATTACCTTTCGCATCGCCAGTTCAGCGGTCAAAAGCCGGGAACGGTATTGCTGCCGGCGGTTTGTCTTGAGCCTGTGCAGGATTTGCTTGCCGTATGGGGTAGGCTGGACGGCAGCAATATACCCGCCAAACTTGTGCCGATGCGTGCAGGCGATGAATACCAGATAAAACCGAATCATTTTGTTCATTCTTTTGCTACCCGGCATTGCTACGGGTCGCTCGGATTTGTGGTTTATGAGCAGCGAAAGAAATTAAGGCCGGAACTAATCGGCAAAAGCGGCGTGGAAATCGCTAATTTGAAAAAGCAGGGTGTTGACGTTGACTATACCCTCAATATCCCATTGGTTGCATATCCCGGCGATACGAAATACATTGACTTTACCAAAAATGAGCTTGTGGCCAACAGCAAAATTCTGATAGCTGAGTGTACATTTGTCGAGGATGAACATACCGGCCGTGCGGAGGCCGGCAGGCATATGTATGTTGACGAGCTTGTCAAAATGCTCTGTGAACTGAACAATGAGCATATTATACTCACTCACCTTTCGCAAAGGACCGGAATCGGTCTTGCAAAGAAGATTTTGCGTGAAAAGCTGCCTCGCGATGTGTATGAAAAAGTAATTATATTGATGGCGTTAAAAAAGATATAATTGGTGTGATAATTATGGATAATGAAATGAACAAGACCAGTTGGCAGGAACGTTATAAGGCGACATCCGTTTATACTCTGCGATGCAGGCTTAATGATGCGCCGGGTGCGCTTGGAGCAGTAATCAGTGCAATAGGCTCTGCCCAGGCGAATATTGGGAATATCGATACGGCAGGCATAGACGGCTCAAGCAAAATCAGAGATGTGCAGGTCTATTGTAGCGACCTGTCGCATTTGCAGAAAATTCAGGACGCAATCAGCCGGGCAAAGGCCGCCGAGGTAATTTCGGTGCGGGATGACGTAATGGAAATACATCGCCGTGGGGCGATAGATATTGTAAGCAGAACTCCGATACGAACGCTCACCGACCTTCGTATGATATATACGCCCGGCGTGGCGGCGGTTTGCAATAAAATTGTCGAAGACCCGCAGGCTGCCTGGGAATATACCGGTATATGCGACAGAGTCGCCATAGTAACCAACGGCACGGCGGTTCTGGGACTTGGCGATATAGGTCCGCTTGCGGGACTGCCCGTAATGGAAGGCAAGGCGGCAATATTCGCCGAGTTTGCTCAAATAAGCGCAGTACCTGTGCTTATTGACTCAAAGGATGTGCGAGAAATCGTTGAAATAGTCGCTAAAACGGCATCCTGCTACGGCGCAATTCAGCTTGAGGATATTTCATCGCCGCAGTGCTTCGAAATCGAGGAGCAGCTCAAACAACGGCTCAATATTCCCGTTATGCACGATGACCAGCACGGCACAGCCACAGTGCTTCTTGCCGCCCTTATCAATGCGCTTAAGAAAACAAATCGCAAAGCTGCCGACTGTAAGGTAATAATTCTCGGCGCCGGCGCCGCAGGATACGCCATTTCAATGATGCTTCTGGATTTTGGTATGAAAGATATCGTGGTATATGATTCTTATGGCGCAATTTACGAAGGCAGGGCGGAAAAGATGAATCCGTATAAACATAAACTGGCGGCTGTGACAAATCGGCAGAAAATAAAAGGCGACCTGATGGAAGGCTTTAAAGGCAGAGATATATTTATCGGTGTTTCCAGACCGAAAATGGTCGGCGAAAAAATGATTTCCGCAATGGCTAAAGATTCGCTGGTATTTCCATTGAGCAATCCGGTTGGCGAGATAAGCGTTCAGGAGGCTTATGCGGCAGGCGCTGCTGTTGCGGCGGACGGCAGAGGTATAAATAATGCCCTGGCTTATCCGGGATTGTTCCGCGGCGCGCTTGACGTGAGAGCCAGAGATATTACGCGGGCAATGCAGGTTGCAGCGGCAAAAAAACTTGCCGAGCTTGCCCCCGACGATATGCTTTTGCCGGATATGCTCGACAGAAATATTCATAAACAGGTCGCCCAGGCCGTTGCACAGGCATATAAAAAATAGCCGGCATCTATGCACAAAAATGCTGCAATAAAAATTGTCAGAATTCTTCATCATAACGGTTATCAGGCATTATTTGCCGGCGGTTGTGTCCGCGATATGCTTATGGGCAGAACGCCTAAAGATTATGACGTTGCCACAAACGCCCGCCCGGACGAGATAATCAAACTTTTCAGCCGGACGATTAAAGTAGGCGCAAAATTCGGCGTGGTCATCGTATTGATGAACGGCTTTGAGGTCGAAGTTGCCACATTTCGCAGCGAGTCGGGCTATTCCGACGGCAGACGGCCGGACAATGTCGAATTCTGCGACGCCCGCCTCGATGCTATGCGGCGGGATTTTACAATCAACGGTATGTTTTATGACCCCGTCGGGCGAAAAATAATTGATTATGTACAGGGACAGAAAGATATCGGTCGAAAATTAATCCGTACAATCGGCGAGCCGGACCAGCGGTTCGGAGAAGATTATCTGCGGCTGCTGCGGGCGGTGCGATTCTCGACTCAGCTCGGTTTTGATATCGAAAAACGCACTGCCGAGGCGATTAAAAAACTGGCAGGTCTCATCACGAAAATAAGTTATGAACGAATAGCGATGGAACTGGAAGCTGTTTTAACCAATCCGGCACGCGCAAAAGGCGCACAGATGCTGCTTGATTACGGCCTGCTTGGAGAAATTTTTCCTGCACTGGAAGCAAACAGAACGGCACAGTACGGAATATCGGTTCTTGGATATTTAAAAAAGACGGTGAGATTCCCGCTTGCGCTTTCGGCGATTCTTTGCGGACTCGATACGGCCGCAGCCGTTAAACAGGCCCAGCTTCTTAAACTCAGCCGCAATCAGATTAAATGTCTTGATTTTCTTTTGAAAAATAAAACAAGTCTGCTTGATACGGATATGTCTTTGGCCAGACTGAAAACGTTTTTGGCTGAGCCGTATTACCGCGACCTATTGGAATTGCACAGGGCATTGCTGAAGTCCGAGGCAAAAAGCATTTCGCCGCTTGTAAGACTTGCCCGCAGAGCCTCGGCGTTTAAAAATGTTGAACTTCGCCCGAAGCCTTTGCTTAACGGCCACGAACTTATTGCTCTGGGGGCTGCGCCCGGGCCCCAGGTCGGACTGCTTGCCGAGGAGCTTTATACCGAGCAGCTTTGCGAAAATATAACCACCCCAGGACAGGCTCGCGAATGGGCAGTTAAATGGCTCAAAAAACACGATGAAAATAGAATTTAGGGCATCATCTCTATGAATTGATTTACGAAACCCCAAAATCGCGTTTTGACCGCTCACTAACGTTCGCGGCTCTGTTTATTTACATTTTAGAGATTTTAAACTATGTTTTTGCAGGCGTTTACGGTTTCGCTGGTTGCAATGCTTCAGATAGGCTTAATTGCCCTGATTGCCGGGGTTCTGGTGCGCAGAAAAATTGTTCTGGATTCCCATATTCACGGCCTGTCGGCTACCACGGTCAATGTACTGCTTCCGAGCATGATATTTGCCAATCTGCTGCAAAAATTCGACCCGCATGAATTTGTTTATTGGCCGATTCTGCCCCTCTCGGCTGCTGCAATGACGGTTTTGGGATTGCTTATTGCGGCCTTGCTGTTCGCACGCGAGCTGCCGGCCAAAAAAGATATGCTTGCACCGGCAGGCATTCAGAACGCCGCTTATTTAGTGCTGCCGCTGGGCAAACTGCTGTATCCCGACCAGTTTGATTTGTTTGCAATGTATAATTTTCTTTACGTGCTTGCGTATAATCCGATTCTGTGGTCCGTAGGCAAATTTTTAATCAGCTCAAAGCCCGAAGAAAAAGTTACTATTGGAAAACTTCTCACCCCGCCGTTTGTGGCGAATGTTTCGACACTGCTGATAATTTTTTTAGGACTTAAACGATTTATACCGGCCTTTTTAATAGAATCCATTGATATGCTCGGCGCTGCGACGGTTCCGATAGCGACATTTGTGCTTGGCGCAATGCTGGCGACGGCGTCATTAAACGTCAGCCGCTGGCTGTCGGACGCCGTCCGCGTAATATCGGTCAAATTTTTGATTATACCTTTGATAATCACGGGATTTCTTTATTTAATAAGAGCGGATTCGCTTAATCCCCTGATGGCGTCGATGTTGGTGCTTCAGGCTGCCTCGGCTCCGGCTACCGGACTGATGCTCCAGGTCAAATATTACGGCGGCGACGTGAACAAGGTAAGCAGCATTGTCCTTTGGTGTTATATCGTCTGCATTTTTGCCATTCCATTCTGGTTCGGACTGTGGCAGATGATTTCGGGATAGGTAATGAATGCGTGGTTGAAAAAAATTGTTTTTCCTAAATTTACAGCGGGACGAATGTTAAAATCGGCCGCGTTTATTTTCATTTGCGCAGCAGCCGCGCTTTACGCGTTCAATAACAAACTGATTTTCCCTCAATGGACTACCAGCCGCACGGATTCGCCGGATATTTTTAAGCTTGCTTCAACGGATGGCCGAAAGATTTCGGCATTATACCTCGCCGAGCCGAACGCGACGTTCACCATTCTTTATTCGCACGGCAACGGCGAAGATATTCCACAGATTCGTTGCTGGCTCGAATTATATCGCCGGCACGGCTATTCAATATTGAGCTATGATTATCAGGGCTACGGCACATCAGAAGGAAAACCCACCGAGCAGAATGCTTATGACGATGCCGAGGCCGCTTATAAATATCTTACCACAGACCTTAAAATCCCGCCGCAAAAAATTATAATTCTTGGCCGCAGCGTCGGTTCAGGGCCGAGCTGTTATCTGGCCGAAAAATATCCCGTTGCCGGCGTGATACTCGAGTCTGCATTTACAAGCGCGTTTTGTGTTATAACCCAGGCGAGCATACTGCCGTTCGACAAATTCCCAAACATTGTCCGCCTGAAAAATATTAAGTGTCCGGTAATGGTAATTCATGGCCGAATGGACCTTATGATAAATTATCTGCACGGCAAAAAACTGTATCGAACGGCCAATAATCCGAAGATGTGCTACTTTGTTCCGGCAGCCGGACACAACAATATACTTGATACGGCAGGAGAAGAATATTTTGTTAAACTTTCTCAGTTTGTGCGTCTGATACAAAACCAAACCCCGTGAGAAAGGTTTATTAAAATCGCCAAGAAAAAACGCGCAAGTCCGAAAAAAAATCATAAAAAATTACCCTGCTTTTATGGGACGGCAAAAAAGTTCTCGGACGTTCCATACAATATAAAGAGGGCGTATGCTGTTAATTGCAATATATTGTATTTATGGTTATCAGACCTGTGGGATGGTCTGAATTAACTTGTTAAAGAAACTGCACACGGCTTTCCGATAGTTTTGACAGTGGATAACAACTTTGAGTGGTCTGTTGGAGAGCAAAAATGAGCAAACGTGAAATAATTGATTTTATCTGCCAGATAAATAAAAGCGCAAAGCCTGAATTTCTGGCACAATTTCCGGCTTCGGAACTGAACAGGTATCTGGATAATCTAATGGAAATCGACATTGACCAGGAGCTGCCCGCAGCAGCCGTATGCGCAGCGAATTAATCAGCAATCCGAACTACAAACTGCCGCCTGTGAATCCTTCATAATCTTTCAGAGCGGCAGTTTCCTGTGTACCGCCTGCCCCTATTCGCGTAATCGCAGACTTAATTCCAGGCTTTATCGCATATATAAAATACAGGTGTTTAATCTCCGAGGCCTCCTGCGGCAGATTAAATACGGCAGGGAACGCCTCAACAGGCGAACCGTTATTGTCGAACTGCAAACCGCCCTGAAATTCCTCGGCTTTTAATGAACAAAATTCAATCTGCACCACAGGCTTATTGTCAACGACTGCCTGTGCGGCGACGCCTATCGGTTTATATTTATTCCCTGTAATATCAATCAGAACGGGATATTGTGCTGCGATTATCGGCGAACCGACCGGCGGATTATTACATTTGAGACTTATCAGATTCAATTCCGCCGGCGCGGACATCAAAGCCCCAAGAGGCGATGAATCACCATAATCGCCCGGTGTTCTGGAATCCTGCAATTGTCCCTGCTCGAACAGCAGTCGAACCTGCGCACAGGCGATTTTGTCGCCGCTGCCTGAAATCTCAAGTCCCATATCGCCGGTGAAGATTTTTTGCGTATCTTGAAACTGCTGAAGATTGGTCGGCTCAAAACCGATTTCGCCGAGGAAGTACGGTCCTGCCGCCAGTTTTGTGCCGTAAAGAATCGCCGAGGATATCGGATTTATTTCAGCCAGCCTGTTTGTGCATTTTGAAGCCTGTATATAACTGATAGTGGCGGGAATTTCATCTTCCCCGGCCAGCCTGACTTTCACAAAGCAGTTGTTCTTAAAGCCCACAAGCACAGGCACATCGTTTCTCGGTACGTAAAAAACGAAGTCAATCTGTGTTTGTCCTTCGGACATTTGTGCGCGGTCGATATTGATTTGCTCGGAAAGTTCCTTGAGCTGTACCTGGTTGCCTGATTTGATAAATCCGGCAGGATATACCGCTATTGCTGAACCCTTCAAATCGCCCGCCGCGGATTTGTTTTTGCACAGCAGTCTGATTTGCGCAGGCGTAAAAGAGATATTTCCCTCTGCATCGGCTATTCCGCCGTCCCCGACCGTTGCGGGTGAAAAGCCGATTCGCACGATAACAGGCTCGCCTGCGGTTTTTTGTGAAGCCGGACCGCCTATCGGCACAAGATTTTCCTTAGACTGCCAGGCCTTTTCAACGGTTATAGCGTTTTTCCCACAGATATTGCTTACGCCGGAATGAATCTTATGTCTGTTTAGAAATGCCTGGTCGATAAAATTCGGCCAGATAACCGCAAAACTTTTCGACCCGTGAAATGCGCCCTGGCTGATTTGTTTGAAGAACCCGGCAATCATCCCGTCTGGACTGAACGGCAGGGGTTTTTTAGGCCTTTCAATGGCGATTGGGGAAGCAGGGGCGTCTGCCTGCTCGGAAGACATTTTTGGACTGTCGAATCTGCCATAAGGCCAGACTCTCGGCAAAGGCAGCATTGCCACGGCTGTAAGCACTACGCCGGCGATAACAAATCCTGCGGCTGCACCGAAAACGGCTCTGCCGATTTTGTCCGGCAGGTCGCCTATATCAACTCCTTCATATATCAGCCTTGTGCCGATTTCACGCAGAATTGCGAAAGACAGAACAAACAATACAAAGAACAACCCCCCGAATACCCATGCTCCGCCGTAGCCGTAGCCGGTCATCATATTGGCGGGAATTTCATAAAAGCCGAAGGCGATAACCGTCGCAATCAGCGAAGCGACAAACATTACAAAGGATTTAACAAGCGTGCTTTTCAGCAGACAAAAAATTATCCCGCCTGCCGTACATATTACTATTGCGAGTAAGGCGTACATGAATACTCCAAATTATTAATATCCAACTTTTACCCTATACCATTATTATCAGCTTTGTTTCTGTGTTTCTGCGGTCGGCGGTCTTTTTTTTGCATCCTGTGTCGAAAATTCTCTGATTATCTCATTTATGGACGTTGTGCCGTCGGCTACTTTGCGAATAGCCTGTTCCTGCAAATACAGCATTTTTGCTCTTCGGAAAAGATTGGAAATTTCATTAAGGTCTTTTGCTTTTTTTGCCGCCTCGCGCAATTCCTGAGTAAATAAAATTGTCTCAAACACGCCGGTTCTGCCGAAAAATCCCGTACCCTGGCAGTGTTCACACGGTATTGGATTGCCTTTTTTATCATAAGTTACTTCGCCGGGCCTGTAAAAGACCTTCACTTTGCCGGCCGGGATATTAAACTTTCGCAGTATATCCGGATTGGGCTGATATGCATCCCGACAGTTTTCGCAAAGTTTTCTCACAAGTCTCTGACAGGAAATCCCCGTAAGCACGTCGAACACGAGGTTTTTGTCGCCGACATATTTGATTACCGTTGCCAGCGCCTGCAGCGTGCTGGGGGATTCAATCACCATGTAAGTCGTTCTGCCTTCTTTAGCTGAAAGACATGCCAGTTTTGCCGTTTCAGCATCCTCGCATTCGCCTATGCCTACTATATCCGGCCCGGTGCGCAGCACCGATTGCAGTCTTCTTGCATAAGTTGTTGTGCCGGTATCGGTAAGCGAATATCTGTTCTGTGTTATATTTTGCAGTTCCGCAGCAGGGTGTTTTTCAATGGTGTTGATGTTGTTCATAAACGGGTCGTGATTGCGAACAAGGGCGTAAAAGGTTGATGTTGTGCCGCTTTTTTTTGGCCCGGCTACTATGAACAGCCCGCCCTTTTTCTCTTTTAGCTGTGCAATCTGTTCAAGCTGTTCCGCAAACAGACCCAAATCTTCAAGTTTGATAAGGTCATATTCCCTGACTGCCCGCAGCCGCAATTGCTCGCCGGCGGTTGAGCCGGAAGTCGTCAGCTCCCATTCGGTTTTATTATTATCCTTGCGTACCGCAAAAATCCCCCGCTGCGGTTTGCGTTTTTCGTTCACATCCAGGTCGGCAAGATGTTTAAGATACCGTGTTGTGTGTTCCATACTTTCACGGTCGCGGTCTTCCTGCCGGGTCGATATTCCGTCAATTACATAATGTACAAGATATTGCTCGCCATGCGGTGTGAAATTAACGGTGCTTGCTCTTCGCCACATCGCATCGTCAATAATCTGCTGAACGGCCTGATAACCGATAAATTCGGGCGTTTTGGATTGAGGAGCGGGAACTTCATTGCCGTTGGCGGTGATAAAAACAAAACCTTTGCTGGCTTTGGCTACTGTTTTTTTCTCATTGGCAAAAAGGCTTTTAATGTGTTCTGCGGTAAGCACTTTTTCATATTCCGATACCCGGCTGTTCCGGTGCATCACATACGCCATATTCGTCGCCGAGACCGCAATAATATGCACAAGCATTCCAATCCAGTACAACGGCAACAGCAGCCATACAATGCTTCCGGCAGCGCCTGCGGCAAATACCATTACTACCCATTTGGTTGCCGCGGGCGTTCGCACAGCCCTGGCGTCCTGATTGACCCATGCCGTCAGCGGCAGCCAGCCGAAGGCAAGCAGAATATAAAGAATAAGTTTTACTATTGAAACATAACCGCCCGTGGCGACAGTTTCAGCCAATAAAGCCATATATAATCTCCGGGTTTATATCAGTCCGCCTGAACTGGCTCTGATTCCCTTCAGAGCCATCTTGAGTTCTTCCACATTCGGGGCGTATTCAAGTGCGACCTTCAAATCTATCCATTCTTCGGCAACCAGTTTTCGAAGGCTTTCAGTAAAATCCTGCATGCCTTCATTTGCACTTCCGCGAATCATACTGGAAATTTCAGATTCGCGTTTTTCGCTTATCAGTTTTTTTGCTATCGGATTGGCTATCAGTATTTCAACGGCAGGCACCCGCTTTGCTTCCGGCCTTATCCCCGGCAGCAGCATCTGGCTGATAACGGCTCTGACCGTCAGCGCAAATGTTTGCCTGGCAAGGTCGCGTTCTTCCTGTGCGAACAAATCCAGCAGTCTCTGAACGGTTTGTGAGGCATTGCTGGCGTGTAATGTGCCGAAGACCAGGTGTCCCGTTTCGGCGGCTCTCATCGCAGCAGTTATCGTGGTCTGGTCCCGCATTTCTCCGACAAGCACCACATCAGGGTCTTGTCGCATAAGCGAGCGAAGCGCGTCCTCATAATCCGGCACGTCAATTCCTATTTCACGCTGTGAAACAATAGCCTTCTGGTCGCGGTACAGATATTCGATGGGGTCTTCAATCGTAACGATATGGCATGAACGGGTGCGATTGACATAGTCTATCATCGATGCGATAGTAGTGGTTTTGCCGCAGCCGGTAGGACCCGTAACAAGAATCAGGCCTTCATGAGTTTCTTCGGCCAGTTTTTCGATAACCGCCGGCAAATGAAGCTTTTCAAAGGGAGGAATTGTCGAGGTGATTCTTCTTGCGGCCATACTGATTAAGCCGCGCTGCCGGAAAACGTTGATTCGAAAACGGTCGGTCTGCCCGACCTCATAGGCAAAGTCGATAGCCCCGTTTTCGAGGAAAAACTGTTTTTGTTGTTCAGTCATAATCTCAAAAACGAGTTTTTCGACCCTTTCAGCCGTCATTGGTGTGCCTGTTGTGCTTTTTAACATGCTTGAGACACGCATTTTTGGGGCCTGGCCGACCTTAAGATGCAGGTCGCTGGCCTCGGCTTTGATGGCAGCCTTGAAATATTTGTCCAGTTCCGGCTCGTGGCCCAAATTTATATGAGTATCGATAGGTTGTTTCTTGCCGCTCATAAAATACTGATACTCCGCGTTAATCTATGATTTTATCAGCCAAATCACGGGTTTTATCGTCCCGGCCGCCCCAATGCAGCATAAAAAATTGACATAATTTTACGTAAATCATTCATTATAAAGGAATTGCCTAATTTGTCAATATCTGAATTCGGTTTTAACCCGGCCAAAACGACAGGGGGGGTAAATCGAAAATCAAAAACCGAATACCAAAAATCAAAAACTGTGGAAGTAAGAATCATTCCTGCGCAAATGTAGAATGGGTAAATTTGTCCGCCGCAGGCGGATGTTACCCATGCGGTTTTTTCTAAGAGATTCTAACAAAATGAGGCTATTGTTTTTTCTGTCATTCCCGCGCAGGCGGGAATCCAGTCTTTTGCAGTGTTTTCTGGACTCCTGCCTTCGCAGGAGTGACAAAATCAGGATATTGATTCATTTTGTTAGAGGTTATTATAACTATGTCGCGATATTCGAGTTTACCTCCCTCAATTGGTCAATCAGAATTATTTCAGAAAGCATTGCCATTACTATATTCTGAAAGCATCAGTTCCTATTTTTTTTATAACTATTTTCTCAAGCCAAATATTGACTTACTTATAAATCAAATTAAACAATTCGGCTGCTTTCTCAGCGTCTAAATCTTTCAGGATTTTATATTCTTCAA
>DYLR01000014.1:22100-25030 GCA_020721975.1 Blastopirellula marina
AACAATTCGGCTGCTTTCTCAGCGTCTAAATCTTTCAGGATTTTATATTCTTCAAAGGCTGAACCTCTGTTGCCCGTTATTAAATAGGTAAAACCAAGACCAAAATGTGCATCGGCAAAATCTGGATTGATTCTAATGGCCTGCATATAGGCTTCTATTGCTTCCTGAAACCGGCCAATTTCGCCATAATCATTGCCGAGATTATAGTGTGCATCGGCAAAATCTGGATTGATTCTAATGGCCTGCTTAAAGGCTTCTATTGCTTCCAGACAACGGCCAAGTTCGCCATAAATAACGCCGAGATTGTTGTGTGCCTCGGCATCTTCTGGATTGATTCTAATGGCCTGCTTAAAGGCTTCTATTGCTTCCAGATAACGGCCAAGTTCGCCATAAGTATCGCCGAGATTGTTGTGTGCCTCGGCAAAATCTGGTTTGATTTTAATGGCCTGCTTAAAGGCTTCTATTGCTTCCTGATACCGGCCAAGTTTGCCATAATCATAGCCGAGACTGTTGTGTGCCTCGGCAAAATCTGGTTTGATTTTAATGGCCTGCTTATAGGCTTCTATTGCTTCCTGATACCGGCCAAGTTGGACATAAGCCTTGCCGAGATTATAGTGTGCCTCGGCATCTTCTGGATTGGTTCTAATGGCCTGCTTACAGGCTTCTATTGCTTCCAGATACCGGCCAAGTTCGTCATAAGTAGCACCGAGAAATGATTGAGCTTGATTTGAATCAGCGACTAATGTATTGATTATGGGAGTTTTACTAATTTCTTTGAGTTCAATAATTTTGCCGCTGGGAATCGCAAAATTTAAGTTCTGACCTTTTGTTATTACAAGCGTTGCAATGCCTATTACCTCACCTTTGCTATTCATAACCGGACTTCCGCTTGAGCCGGGAGAAATCGGGGCAGTTATCTGCAAGATTTTACCAAAAGCTGGAATATCCCGAACTGCTGACACAATCCCATTTGACACTGTTGCTTCAAGGCCGAGGGGATTGCCTATCACAACAATATCCTCACCTTCAGAAGGTACATTTACACTGAGATTTAAGAACGCCGTATTTGCATCCGACAGATTCACGGCGAGCTTGACTATATCGGCGGTTAAGTCTTTGGCAATAATACCATCAACGGGATATTCTTTGCCGGACGAGGTTTTTACTGTGACGCGATAAGCACCTTTGATAACGTGATGATTTGTAATGATATGGCCTTTATCATTTATAAAAAAACCGCTGCCCTGGCCTAACGGCTTGTTGTCTTTGTCAAAGGTTTCGATAAGAACTACGGCAGGCTTTATTTTTTTGACTAAATCGACAAGGTTTGGATTGGCCTGTGCGATTGATAAAAATGTTAATACGATACCGGCCAATAGAAGATTTCTCTTTTTCATAAGCCCACCATTAAATTGGTTATTTTCCTGCTTCACAAAAATCCATTTTCTGGTCGTAATTATATTACAAAAGCGGTGGAAATCAAGTGAAAAATTGTAAAGAATCATAAAGAATCTCACGACCTCGTAGTATTTTAATGCCGCCCCGATGGTTTTGTGAATCATTATTGCCCGTGGGAAATGGGTGTCTTCACGTTCTGTCCGCGTGGTTTCTTCAATCCGAAACCCAAAATCTAAAATCTAAAATAAAATAATTCGTGTTTATTCGTGGCTGTTAATCCTTTTTTACGCATTCGGCTAAAGTGTTACGAAAAGGGGTGTATATATTATGTTTGTAACTTATTGTTGTAAAAACACTTACGAACATACATAATTTTTTTGATTTTTTTTATTTTTTCCTGTTGACGTAAATAACAGACCGGGTATACTTGAAGTTTCCCAAGCGGGCGAAGAATCTGTGAACAGCAGCGGTTCGGCCGCTTGTTTTTTGGCCGCAGGCCGTAAGGCGGAATGGCTGAAAACGGGAAGTTCTGTGAAAAGTTAACAGTTGGCACCTATATAAAAATATAGAATAGCAGCGAAAGCGTAAGCTGTTATGCCGATACGCAAAGGCATAACGGTTAAATTTTGGTGTGTGTCGAACCGCGAGAAGCGGTATCGGCATTGCCGACGCTTTCGGTGCGTAACGAAAGTGTTGAGCCTTTTTTTAACGTATGCCGTCTTATGACGGAAACGATAAATAAATTTGAAGAGTTTGATCCTGGCTCAGAACGAACGCTGGCGGCGTGGCTAAGACATGCAAGTCGAACGGACTACGCTTTTAGTGCAGTTAGTGGCGAAAGGGTGAGGAATAGATAGGTAACGTACCCGGAGCTTCGGGATAGCCTGCCGAAAGGCAGGGTAATACCGGATAATGTTATCGGTTGCATGACTGATAACCAAAGATTTATCGGCATCGGAGCGGCCTTTCTCCTATCAGCTTGTTGGTGAGGTAACGGCCCACCAAGGCTTCGACGGGTAGCGGGACTGAGAGGTTGACCCGCCACATCGGGACTGAGACACTGCCCGGACCTCCACGGAGGGCTGCAGTAACGAATATTGGGCAATGGGCTAGAGCCTGACCCAGCGACGCCGCGTGTAGGACGAAGCCCCTCGGGGTGTAAACTACTGTCAGGGTGAAGAAAGTCCGACTCGTGCGGATTGATCTAACCCAGAGGAAGTCACGGCTAACTTCGTGCCAGCAGCCGCGGTAAGACGAAGGTGGCTAGCGTTGTTCGAAATCACTGGGCTTAAAGCGTGTGTAGGTGGAATCGTAAGTGCTTTGTGAAAGCCCCCGGCTCAACCGGGGAATTGCTTGGCATACTGCGGTTCTTGAGGTAGGTAGGGGTGTGTGGAACTCTCGGTGGAGCGGTGGAATGCGTAGATATCGAGAGGAACGCCCGTGGAGAAATCGGCGCACTGGGCCTTACCTGACACTAAAACACGAAAGCGTGGGGAGCAAACAGGATTAGATACCCTGGTAGTCCACGCTGT
>DYLR01000015.1 GCA_020721975.1 Blastopirellula marina
TCAACAAATTGAAGAGTTGTGTGCCGTATGAATAAAAATATATCGCGCTGTCGTACTAATATGGCGGCTGCGCCTCCCAGAGCTCCGATGTGTGAGGTTAAAGTGCTAACCCGTACTTTAAGTTGTTTTTGGTGTGAGGCAAGTACTGCTTTCTGGAGTGATCGCATTAGTACGGTCAGTGCTTCTGGCCCGGCTTCATTGATAATGCTGTCAAATAGTATCATTTGCGGGCTTAGGATATTCACCAGTCCGCCAACGGTAGTACCCAGCAGAGTAAATGCCTCATCAACAATCCGCGAGGCAAGTTTGTCATGTTTTGCGGCTGCCCGCAGAATGTCCATGCCGCTATACTGGCGTTTTAGAAAATCACTTTCCGCCGCTTTTTTTGCCAGAGCTGAAAGGCTCGCAATTGCCTCAAGACATCCTATGCCGCACAGCGCATCATTGCAATCAACTTGGGAATTGCGCTTGACGACATGGCAACGGCACCACTGGTATTCAAGGCAGCCCAGCAAAAAGGTCTTGGTACCTTGTTGAGTCTATAGTAGGAAAAATCAAAAATTCAGAAATTGTAGTCAGAAAGGACAAACAATATATGGACAAACTGGCAATTGACGGCGGCAATCCTATTAGGACAAAGCCCTTTCCGGCACGGCATTTGCTTGGTGAGGAAGAAAAGGCTGCCGTTGTAAAACTTTTTGATGAGGCAATAAATTCAGGCAATGCGTTTGGTTATAATGGCACTGCCGAACAGCAGTATGAAAAAGATTTTGTTGAGTTTATGGGCGGCGGTTTTGCCGATGGGGTGAATTCAGGCACCAATGCGGTTTTCTGTGCGATCGGCGCACTGCAAATAGATGTGTTCAGTGAGATCATAGTATCACCAATCACTGACAGCGGCGGAATTATGCCGATCGTGATGGCGGGATGCGTGCCCGTAGTTGCCGATGCCGATACCCGCAGCTACAATACGTGTGCCGAAGAGATAGAACGTATGGTTAGCGAGCGGACGCGTGCAATCATAGTTGCTCATATAGCCGGCGAGCCTGTAGATATGGATCCGATCATAGCGCTTGCTCGCAAGCATAATCTTTATGTAATCGAAGATTGTGCACAGGCACATGGGGCGAAATACAAAGGCAAACTCGTTGGGAGCCTCGGTGATATTGCCGCCTTTTCTACTATGTCGGGCAAACATCACTGTACCGGCGCTCAGGGCGGAGTTGTATATACGAGAAATGAGAGTCTGTTTTGGCGGGCGAAGCGATTTGCCGACCGAGGCAAGCCTTTTAATATTCCGAATGCGCCGGCAAATGGTAATGTTGTTGCGGGACTCAACTGTAATCTTAATGATCTTGCGGCTGTAATAGGCAGTGTACAGATTAAAAAGCTGCCATCTATCATTGAACGGCGAAGGAAAGTCGGCGAGGCAGTCAAAAATGGTTTAGAGGGTTCTAAAGTGGTTTCAGTGGGTTGGCAGCCGCCGCAGTCTGAATGTTCATATTGGTTCCTGAGACTGAAATTAAACCTCGACGCCCTGAAAGTTGACAAGGCCGTATTCTGTAACGCTCTGAATGCCGAGGGTGTGCGCGTATGGCCGGATTATTTCAATATACCCTGTACGTCGCCCTGGTTTTCAAATAAAAGTGTTTTTGGAAAAACCGGCTTTCCGTGGAATTGCTCGGACTATAAAGGCAGCCGAACACCCGTATTCAAAATTGACAACGCAAAGCGAGCGATACGCGATCACTTTAATATTTTTATATCTGAAGCGTTTGGACAAGAAGAAGTTGACGACATTCTTGCTGCCATTAAAAAAGTTGAAAGGGCATATACAAAATGAACACTCAAGCGGAGACAACTGCAAATTATAAAGCGGTACTGGCGCTGCTCGGCGGAGAAAAGGCAGTTACCTGTTTGCCCGGAGATATTTTCACCTGGCCGATTGTGACAAAAGAACATGAAGAAGCGGTACTTCGCGTAATTCGTGCCGGCAGTATGAGCGGTCTTGATGTTACAATGGAATTTGAAACCGAGTATGCGCGACAAATAGGCCGCAAGTATGCATTGGCCTGTAATAACGGCACTGCCGCCATTCATTGCGCTTTGTATGGGCTGGGCATCGGAGCCGGCGATGAGGTAATCTGTCCAAGTCTGACCTATTGGGCGTCCATTACACAGGTGTTCTCGCTTGGGGCGACGCCGGTATTTGCGGATATAGATCCCGAAACACTTTGTGTCAGTCCGGCAGATATTGAAAAACGCATATCTCCTCACACCAAAGCTATTGTGGTGGTGCATTACGCGGGTATGCCTGCTGCGATGGATGAGATAATGGCGATTGCTCGTAGGCACAAACTCAAAGTCTTTGAGGATTGCTCGCATGCCCATGCAGCGTTATATAAAGGCAGGGAAGTGGGGACATTCGGCGATGCGGCTGGTTTTTCACTGATGTCGGGTAAATCGCTGGCAGTCGGCGAAGCGGGTATTATGTTCACCGATGATCGGCGAGTGTATGAACGAGCAATCCTCCTCGGGCATTACGAAAGACACGACAAAATAGAATCAGCCGACCTTAAAAAATACGCCGGCATACCGTGCGGAGGCTACAAATATCGCATGCACCAGGCGAGTTCGGCCTTTGGCCTGGTACAGTTAAAATTATATCGGGCGCAATTTGCCCAAATTGATAAGGCCATGAATTACTTTTGCGATTTGATTGATAAAATACACGGCCTAAAAGCCGTCCGTCCGTTGGCCGGCACGAATACGACCAAGGGCGGCTGGTATTTTCCAATCGCCCATTATTATCCTGAGAAATTCAAAGGGCTTTCGGTTAAACGATTTTCTGATGCGGTTCGGGCCGAGGGAGTGCCGTGCGGCGCCGGCTGCAACAAGCCGCTCCACCAGCATCCGTTATTTACAGAAATGGATGTGTATGGACAAGGCAAGCCTACGCGAATAGCCAATAGCAATGGCACGACTATGAAATCTTATCCGGAAAAATTGCCTGTTACAGAGGTAATTAACTCACGAATAATCGCCCTTCCATGGTTTAAGCATTACCGGCCTGATATTATCAAAGAGTATGCCGAGGCATTTCGGAAAGTTTCACAAAATTATGAAAAGCTCTTGCCCGGAGATAAAGGGTCGGAGAATGTGGGCGGCTACAGTACCTCTTTCCGTAGCAGATAGATATATCTATGGCTTGTGCTATGTAAATATTAAACGTTAGGGTGCAGCGAACGCAATTTCCGTTGGGCATCTTCTACTTTAAACTGCCAGTTTACGCCTCTTTGTTTTTCATTAGAATTCGTGGCCCATGCACTCGTTTCTTTTTCCAGCATATCAATATCTGTCATTTTTCTATCTTTCAAACATTGATGCCCACGTCAAAAGGTTCCATCCGGCTATCTTCAAGTAAATTGCGTTGAACACCCCAGGTCGGCCTCGCACCCGCAGTTGTCCCAAACCAGTTCGACATTTTTTAACTCATTACTCTATAATGAGTTATATTATATATGCCGCACCATGCATGTTAAGCACAAAATCTCCATAAATATTTTATTTATAAAGAGTTAGCACATTTTTTTTGAACTAAAGACTTTTTACGTTGGCCTATATTATATATAGGCCGTAAAATTTAAAAAAATTGGTGATTTTTTGCTTGCTTTTTTTGCCTATGGTTGCTATGCTGACGGCAGTATGGGCGTATTCTGAAAATAAGCTCATATAGGGCAAGTTTGTAAGTTGTTTAGCCCAGAAGAGTTAGGGAAAACTCAACCGGGAAGGAAAGGATACTCAAGGATAGACCTTTCAGATGGCCTTTATAGTAAGGCCGCCTTTCCTGAATAAGCAAATTTGCTGTTTTTAAAAAAATTTTGACCAAAACCCCGACCGGGTGTGTTGCCCGGCCGATATAAGGCTTGTTGCCTTAGAAGTATAAGAAGTTTAGTGTTATGGAGGTAAAAAGATGAAAAAGTTAGTATCAATTTTGATGCTCCTGGTTGCGGTTCCGGCGATGGCATTGACGCTGACCGTTACTGACCAGGGCGGCGGTGTTGCCAGGATAGCTTATGAAAAAGGCGCAACCGCTCTGCCGGCAGGCTTTGGCCTGAAGGTTACAGTATCAGCCGGCACGATTACCGCAGTTGACCCCGCTTTTGAAGGCGTAGGGGCCGGCTATGGTATTTTCCCGGGTACGATTTCTATCGATGCCAATGGCACGATTGTGGATGTTGGTAGTCCGGTTGCGGATCCATGTGATCCGGGCGCTGGCGGCGGCATTGGCACTAACAATGTTGTGCTTGAAATGGGCAGCCTGCATGATGACGGCAATGTTCCGTCGGATAACGGCGTTCTTTGCGATGTCACAGTGAGCGAAAGCTGCACTTTGTGTGTAACGACCGAGCCGATTCGCGGCAATATCGTTCTGGAAGACCTGTCGGTTGTTGAAATCAACGAACCAGGCGTTTGTGCAGCAATTAACCTTGCTCCGCCGGAATGCGTAAAAAGCACAGCTCCGTTCTATTCAAACTGGGTAGCCCTTGGCAAGCCGAACTGCTGGTGCTACAGCAGAAACTGCCGCGGCGATATCAACGGTATCAAGTCAGGCCCATATTGGGTAAGCTCACTTGACCTTGATGCTTTCCGTCTTGCGTTCAACGATTCAACGCTAGAACCGGGCGAAATTTGTGCTGATAACAACCGTATTAAGTCAGGTCCGTATTGGGTAAGCTCACTCGACCTCGACACCTTCAGACTGTATTTCAACAAGCTGGAGGCCAGCGTTCCGGTTTGCGATCAAGCAAATTACAATTTCTGGACGACGCCGTAAGTTAGTTTAGTGAATTTGTGAAAAAGGCGCCCGATTGTGGCGGGCGCCTGATTTTGAAATCTTAATAACGAAATTTGCTACCTAAACAGATTCCTTGCGTGGAGGAAAACTTAGGGAGGTAGCAGGTATGTTGAAAGGAGATTTACGATGAAGAAGTTGTTAGTGTTGGTTTTAGTTCTTGGTTTGGCAGTTACTGCAAATGCTACATTTAGCTTGGATCTGGTAGGCAACGTTTTGAGCATTTCAAGCGATGTTCCTATCGTTCCAGCCGGTGGCTTGGAAATGTACTGGGCATTACTTCTTGATCCAGGCATGACAATTTCCGGTGGTGCAGCTGCTCAGTCTGGCGTAGGTTATGACATGCAGGCAAATAATGGCTCAGTAACTGACATTGGTCTTCCTGGCAATGGCATTTGGGGTACCTTGTACACAACAGGCGGCCAGATTAATGCTGGTGTATTGTTTGACAATTACACCGTTGGTGGAATTGGCACAGTAAGTCTGTTTAAAATTGCTGACGATTTTCTCAGCTATGTTGGCGGTCCTCTTGCCTCGACATTTGTTCCAGAACCAGCCACAATGATTCTGCTTGGGCTTGGACTCGGTACTTTGGTTCTCAGACGCAAATAAGCTTAAAACAAAACTAAACGCATAATGACGTGAAGTTTTTAAGGCAGACCTGCCTGAGAGGTCTGCCTTTTTCTTTTGATTTTTTTTATAATGTGATATAATAGCCACAGAGTGCACAGAGACCGCAGAGAAAAATAAAGTAAATGTTTGTGATAAGTTCTTGATAATTAAAGACTTATATCTCTGTGACCTCTGTGTTCTCTGTGGCAAAGTTTTTTGGGGGTATGTATGAAACAGGTAATATTGTTCATAATTTTGGTGCTGGCAGGGTCGGGGTTTTCGCTCAATCTGACCTTAACGGACGCTAACGACGGCAGTGTGCTGCTGGGTTATGATGCCAATTCGGAGGGCAAGCCGCCTGTTTGTTTCGGCCTGAAAGTTACCGTTGATGCCGGCGTTATCAGTGCTGTTACGCCGACATTTGCCGGCTATGGGCCTGGTTTTGGGGTTTTTCCGGGTACAATCACAATCGACCCTAATACCGGCGAGATAGTCAACCCAGGCAGTCCGGTTGCTTTGCCTTATGAGCGAGGGGCTGCGGGAACGGGCATTGACACTAATTCGGTAATTCTTGAGCTTGGTACAATTCACGACGGCAATAAGCCGGGGCTGGCTGGTACATTAGCAAGAATTACGGTTAGCCAAAGACCCTGTACATTGTGTGTGGCAACAGACCCAATCCGCGGTAATATTGTTATGCCGGGTCAAACGGCAATAAAGGATGTGAATGCCTGCATTTTTTTGGAATCTTCCGGCAGTCAGGAGTGTGTTAAATCAACCGCTCCTTTTTATGCAGACTGGATACAATGGGGCAAACCTGCCTGCTGGTGCTATCAGAGAAATTGCCGAGGAGATATCGATGGGATAAAATCTGGCTTGTATTGGGTAAGTGCAACAGATTTAGGCTTGTTTCGGCAGGCATTTAATAAGCTAAATTTACCATCGAACGGTATATGTGCGGACAACAATCGGACAAAAAGCGGCCCATATTGGGTTTGTTCGCTCGATCTTGATATTTTCAGGCAATATTTTAATAAACCGGAAACCAACGTGCCATCTTGTGATATCGGCTATTACAATTTCTGGACAAACTGAATTTTTAGCGAAAATTGTTTTAATCCAGATTTCCTTTTTCCATCTCCCTAACTTCCGGTTCGAGAGTTTCCCACAGAATTTGCTTCATTTGAGTTGGTTTGATTTTTTCGCAGTGTCCGTCCCAGTACGAAATGTTTGTAAAACCTTTATGGCGGTAGGCAACCATGCCTACAGAACCTTCTGGAAAATGATCATTAAAGAATTCAACGTTCTGTTCGCCTATAAACTTGTATTTATCACAAGTCCAGTAATTAAACTGAAAATCAAGGCTATCTGAAAGGCAAATCCGGGTTTGTGTTTCCTTTAGAAGCTGATTGACCATATCTAATCGTGTCTGTGACCAATAGGCACATACGCCGTAGCTGTAATTCAGATCGTACAGTCCATCTACTGGATGTTCCAATGCCCATTTTGCATAAGGGCAGATAAATTTTTTAGAATAAGCGGGCTTAAAAGCATGCACAAGCGGGTCAGCCAGGGCTGCCATCATATTATAACGTTTATATTCATCGCCAAGTGGTTTAAGCCCCATTCCCTGCCGGACGTAATCAAAGGTTGTCCAGGGATGCATAGTCAGGTCATTCGAGGGGTCGGTCTTGTGGGTGTTATTCATCGGCCTGCCATATTCCCAATAATATTGATATTGAATAGTGGCGTGGTTTCGCAGATTTGTCCGGCAGACCATTTCCCTGCCGCTCTGGCGGGCTGAATTCAGGGCGGGCATCATAATTGCCAGCAGCAGGGCGATAATGCCGATTACTACCAACAATTCAACGAGAGTAAAGGCTTTTTTTTTAGCCACAGAGGACACAGAGACCTCAGAGAATTTTTTTAGCCACAGAGGACATAGCGAAAAGTTAGGAGTTCTGAATTAGGAGTTAGGAGTTGAAGAAAATGCCCAAATCCGAAACTCGAAATCCAAAACAAATCTAAAATCCAAAATCTAAACTCTAAAATCGAATTTGCCACAAATAAACACGAACAGACACGAATTTCTACTGCCTTCTTTTAATTCGTGTTCATTTGTGTTGGTTCGCGGCCGATATTAATGTTGCAAATTATCGGACATTATTATAACATATCAAAGGCCGGATGGCAAGATGGATAAAATTAACCGCGGATTTCACGGATTGCAATAGCCACGAATTTCTTTTAGATATTAGATTACAGACTTGGGAATTTAGAGTTTATTTAATGTAACTTCTTTATTTGCAAGTGGTTGTATCTCTGTGGCCTGTGTGTTTTCTGTGGCCAAAATAAAAAAATTTGCTCTGTGGCAGAAAAATTGGGATTTTTTTCTTGCATTTGCCGGCAGTTTTTGTTATACTACCACTACGACTTGGGGGTCGTGAAAACTCACAGCAACCTTGGACAGAAGGGTAAACTCACGGAATAGCTTTTTGATAGTCTTTCTCTACATTTAGAGTTAGATTGTCGGATAAAAGCTTTCCGCTGAAAATGGATTTCACTTGAAATGGATTAATTTGTGCAGAGATATTGCGCGCTCGTTGTGCGTGATATTAAAAAAGTAAAAATGGGCAGCGGCGTTCGCTGCCCGAAATAAAAAGTAAATTAACCATGGTTTTTTTAGGAGACTTAACAATGAAGAAAGTATTGGTTTTAGCAATGGTTCTTGGCTTGGCTTCTTTGAGCAATGCCGCTTTTCAGCTATCTGTTGTACCGGGTACGCCTGGTGCCAGCACTATAGCAATCAGTTCAACAACTGATATTGTTCCGGCTGGTGGTGATGAAATGTATTGGGCACTGATGATTGAAGGAGGTACAGGAACACTTAGCGGCGGAGTTGCTGTTCCATCAGGCATTGGTTTCGACCTTCAGCTCAATGGCGACATCAGCAGTTCTGGTTTATCCGGAAATGGAATTTGGGGAACTTTGTTCACCACTGGCGGTCCAATTCCTGCCGGCGTTTTGTTCAATAATATCAACCTGACAGGTGCTGTTGTTGGTACAGTAATCAATCTCAGAGAAATCAAGGCAGATTTCAGTGATTTTGAACCAGGCAACATAGCCAGCTTTACAATCGTTCCCGAGCCGGTAACAATGAGCTTGCTTGCTCTTGGCGGTCTGTGCCTTCGTCGCAGAAAATAAGCATATCATTGATGTGATGAAAAAGCATCTTGACGATAGCAATGTAGATTTGCGTAACGGAAACCCTGGTAGAGATACCAGGGTTTTTTTATGCTTGCCTGAAACGGCCTTATAAATTATCATATTAACAGCATTGGAAATAAAAATATTGATAATTAAGCCGGAGCTATGGTTTATGTTGAGACAAACAATTCGAAATCAACTTATTATTCTGGCTTGTGTGGGATTAGGTTTTTTTCTGGGATGTCAGGAATCTGCAAAGAAAACAAATCTAACCAGCGATGATTCAAACGAAATTCCACAGGTTATGGCTGGTGTTTGGGAAGCTAATATTCCTGGTTATACGCCCGGCCAATTTGATTGGGGAATCAAGTTTGAACCGGATGGCTCCATCACCAAAATTATCCATTCGCTTGTTGGTCCGGTAGATTTATCGGTGGGCGGTATTTACGACGAAGGACCGGAAAAGAATACATACGCAATGTTTGTGATGGGTCCCTGTGAGGCAAAATACAACAAAAAAAGTAAGGTTCTGAATGTCAAGATAGTACTTGACTATTATGAAATGCAGCTTCCCAACGGTAAGCTGTCTGGCAAGGTTGAAGACCGTTTTTCCGGAAAAATCTCAAGAGATGGCAAAACATGGAAAGCCAAATGGTATAATTATGGCTGGCTTGAAGGGGCTGAACCGCCAGATATAGATTTAATAAATAAAGAGCCGATGGAAATAGTGTTTCACAAGGTAGATTTGTCGGTCAAGCCAAATCAATAATCATAGTATGGCTGACCCTCTGAATCATTGCCGGGCCAGTCAAGTTTGATGGTTTTAGTAAGTGGCTGATATATCCACCCGTAGTTACCTGATGGGCTGCCAGGAAATGCCTGATTATTTTTTATTATCAATATTGTATCTAAATTGTTGAATGGATTCTTCGGCTTGCCCGACAAATAATCTTCTCGCAGCATATCAAGGTAAAACTCTATTTGTAAAGGTGGTGCTGCGATGTTGTTGCCAGGATAGCCGGGAGCAATATCATCATTTCTAATAGCATATCTTTCAATTGCTTCGCGCAGTATCCGCAGGTTATCTTTCGCGGCGGCTTCTTTAGCTCTTTGGATATGGTCCTGGAATGCGGGCATAACGATTGCCGCAAGAATGCCAATAATTGCCACAACTATCAATATCTCAATCAGGCTGAAAGCCCGTCCGTGAGCGCAATTCAATTGCATTTTAGGCATATTCTGAATATCGGAGAGAATCAGCCATTCAAATACTCCCATTATATCGAAACCGGCGGTGCAGTTCTATTAAATTGCCTTAACTTATTGCAGATAAATGAGTTGCACAAATTTGCCCATCGGGAAAGTTAAGAGCCTTATTCCTGCGGAAAACTTTATCGGGCCAAAAAGCAGCTACAAAAGCATTCATAATTTGAGCGATTTTTCATTCTTGACAGTACCCCGATGCGGTGATATAATACCGCCATTGTTTTATCCGTTATTTTCGGCATTGCGGCAGGTTTTTTAGCCCGCTGTGATTTGTCGGGACGGCTCGGTGCCGCCCGAAAGGTCGCAAGCGGACAGCCACAAAAAGCTGCAATGGTCGGCAAAACGCGATGTTATTGGAAAATAGACAATATGGCACTTCAATTTTCACCTTCGGGCATATCCGCCCGCAAGCTAAAGAAATCCGTCCGCCCAGCCGGTACGCAAATAATCGTCAAAACGCTTATCGAGCTGGAAGTCAATACAGTTTTTGGATATACCGGAGCGGCTGTTCTGCCGTTGTTTGACGAACTTTATAAAGCAGGGAGTCTGAATATGACCGAAAAATCGATAAATAAAAAGCAGGGTTCGCAAATCATCGTCGATACGCTTGTTGAACAGGGCGTTGAAACTATGTTCGGCTATCTTGGCGGCGTAGTGCTGCCGCTGTTCGACAAGCTCTACGATGCACCGATACGATTTATCATTCCCCGCCATGAACAGGGCGGCGCACACATGGCCGATGCTTATGCCCGTGCTACCGGCAAGGTCGGCGTAGTCGTGGCGACATCCGGCCCGGGTGCGTGCAACCTGACGACCGGCCTTGCTACGGCAATGATGGACTCCGTGCCTATTGTCGCTCTTACCGGCCAGGTACGCACGGAACTTATCGGCAATGATGCTTTCCAGGAAGCCGATACTACCGGCATAACCAGGCCTGTTACCAAGCACAATGTTATTGTCAAAAATGCCAATGACCTTCAGCAGACCCTGCGAGAGGCGTTTTATATCGCCCGTACAGGCAGGCCGGGCCCGGTGCTGATTGATATTCCCGTGGATGTTTCCATATCCGAAGCTGAAACTCTGCCGCCAGGCCCTATCAATCTGCCCGGTTATAAGCTGCAAACACACGGCCATGCACGGCAGATAGCTATGTCCGCAAAAGCCATAAATGAATCACAGCGGCCGGTGCTGTATATCGGCGGCGGAGTTATAGCCGCAAACGCAGCCGAAGAGCTGCGGGCATTGGCCGCCAAGGCAAATCTGCCATGCACTATGACGCTGATGGGGCTGGGCGCGTATGACCAGACATTGCCGGGTTCGCTGGATATGCTCGGAATGCACGGCTCGGCTTATGCCAATTACGCTGTTCAGGAATGCGATTTGCTCATTGCAGTCGGGGCGAGATTTGACGACCGGGTCACAGGCAAACTCAAAACATTTGCCCCGAAAGCAAAGATTGTGCATATAGACATCGACCCGGCCAGCATATCAAAAAATGTTCAGGTTGATGTGCCTGTGGTAGGCGATGCAAAATGTGTGCTGGCAGAGCTTACAAAACTCGTTGAACACCGGCCACGAAGCGAATGGTTTGCACGAATTGCAGAATGGAAGGCCAGATACCCGCTGCGATATGATGAAAATACATCAACGCTTAAGCCGCAATACGTCATTGAGCAGATTTGTAAAAAGGCCGGTGGCGAGGCGATTATTGCCACCGGAGTCGGCCAGCATCAAATGTGGGCTGCACAGTTTTACAAGCACAGGCATCCGAGGCATTTTATTACATCCGGCGGTCTGGGTACAATGGGATTCGGCCTGCCGGCGGCAATCGGCGCACAAATCGCCTGCCCGGATAAAACCGTTATTGATATTGACGGCGACAGCAGTTTTAATATGACAATGACGGAGCTTTCAACGGCGGTAATGTATGAACTGCCCATTAAAGTGGCGATTCTGAATAACGGCTATATGGGAATGGTTCGCCAGTGGCAGCAGTTGTTCTATAACAAGCGGTATTCGTACAGCTTCCTGAAAAATCCGGACTTCGCCAAAGTCGCAGAGGCCCTCGGTGCAGTCGGAATGACCATCACGGAAAAATCGCAGGTCTGTGATGCGATTGATAAAATGCTCGCCGAGAAAAAGCCCTGTGTGGTTGATTTTCATATTGAGCGTGAAGAAAATGTCTGGCCGATGGTGCCTGCGGGCAAGAGCCTTGATGAAATGAGCGGTCTGGATATTTTTGAGTCAATGGCGTAAGAATGGTTAATCCGAAGCACGAAATCCGAAACAAATTCAAAATAAAGAACCAGGGGATAGGGTAGGGGGATAGGGGATAGTAAAGGACTAAACCCTATACTCTATACCCTAACTCGAAATCGGAATAACCAAAACGAAGAATTTTTTGTTTTGAACGTTTTAATTTTGAATATTCGAGTTTGTTTCGGATTTAGATATTCGGGTTTTGGATTTAACTCTTTATTACGAAACAGGTTATACAACTTTTTCAAATAGTTACCGGAGTAATTATATGCGACACATAATCAGCACATTGGTACAGAATAAGCCCGGAGTGCTTGCCCACGTGGCGGGAATGTTTGCGGCCCGTGCGTTCAATATCGATTCCCTCGCCGTCGGCAGGACCGACGACCCGACGCTCAGCAGAATGACGATTGTAGTACTCGGCGACGACAGGGTTGTAGAGCAGGTGCGCAAACAACTGGCCAAGATAATAGACGTTGTCAAAGTGCAGGATTTTTCGCCTAAGGATATTATCGCCCGCGATTTAATGCTGATTAGCGTAAGCTGCTGCCCGGAAAAACGTCCGGAGGTATTTGCGCTTGCGGAAATGTTCGACGCAAAAATAGTGGACATTGGCCAGAAATTTGTTATGGTTGAAATATCCGGCACAGAGGATAGACTGGAAACTTTTGTCGATATGTGCCGGCCTTACGGCATAAAAAATACCGTCCGTACCGGCACGGTAGCAATGGCAAGATTGAACAGGCCGGAAAAGAACGAATTGTGAAAACTAAAAACTTAAAGTGAAAAACGTAAATTTTAAGAACAAGGAGTTAAAAAATGGCAAAGATATTTTACGAAGCGGACGCCCCGATAGACCCCCTGAAGGGCAAAAAAGTTGCGGTAATAGGCTACGGCTCGCAGGGCCATGCTCATTCTCAGAACCTGCGCGACAGCGGCATTGAGGTGGCTGTGGCGGAACTGCCGGATACGGCAAATTATCAGCTCGCACAGCAGCACGGTTTTACTCCCGGCGATATCAAAACCGCCGTTGACGGCGCAGCGCTGATTATTATCACGCTGCCGGACGAAATCCAGGCAAAAGTTTACAAAAGCCAGATAGCGCCGAATTTAAAGGCCGGTCAGACACTCGGCTTTTGCCACGGCTTTAATATTCATTTCAAATATATCTCACCGCCTAAGAATATCAATGTCGTTATGGTCGCACCAAAAGGACCGGGGCATCTTGTTCGCAGTGAATTTGTAAAAGGCGGCGGTGTGCCTTGTCTGGTGGCAGTACAGCAGAACCCCACCAAAGATGCGCTGAATATCGCACTTGCCTGGGCCAACGGTATCGGCGGCGCCCGTGCGGGAATTATAAAGACTACCTATAAGGAAGAGACGGAGACGGATTTGTTCGGCGAGCAGGTAGTGCTTTGCGGCGGTCTGTCGGCTCTTATCAAGGCCGGTTTTAAAACTCTTGTCGAAGCGGGCTATCAGCCGGAAATCGCCTATTTCGAATGTATGCACGAAGTAAAACTCATCGTCGATTTAATGTATCAGGGCGGACTGAGTTATATGCGATACAGCATTTCCAACACGGCGGAATACGGCGACTTGTCCCGCGGGCCGCGAATCATCACCTCAAAAACAAAAACCGAAATGAAAAAAATACTCAAAGAAATCACCAGCGGCAAATTTGCAAAAGAATGGGTTGACGAATACAACAGCGGTCTGAAAAAATTCAACAAACTGTATAAGGAAGATTACAACAGCAAACTCGAAAAGACAGGCCGTAAACTCCGCAAAATGATGAAGTGGATAGACGCAAAGGAAGTGTAAATCATAAGTAGATAGTAGAT
This sequence comes from Blastopirellula marina, assembly GCA_020721975.1. Lineage (GTDB taxonomy): Bacteria > Planctomycetota > Phycisphaerae > Sedimentisphaerales > UBA12454 > DYLR01. The sequence continues at coordinate 14,041 of DYLR01000015.1, forward strand.
AGAAAACAGGAGATAGAATAGAGAAGTCTTCTCATTCTACCTTCTGCATTCTACCTGCTATCTTCTTTCTTTGGATATTTACCGTTGTATTCAGGGCATTTACCTGCGCGGCAGAATGAGAATATTATGGCATTTGATGGTATAACAAAATTTCTTGTCGGAATATTTGGCTCACGGAACGAAAGACTCCTGAAAGGCTGCCGGAAAGTCGTCGAGCAGATAAACAGCCTTGAGGCAAAATACCAAAATATGCCTGACTCGGAACTGGCTAAAACTTCTCTGCGACTCGGCGCCAAAATTAAAGAAAGCGGAAAAATCGAAGATGTTCTGCCGGAAGCCTTCGCTGCGGTGCGTGAAGTCAGCGACAGACATCTTGGAATCCGCAATGTCTTCGTTGACGAATATGCCTTTGACTCACTTGCCCTTGGCAGCGAACATCTGCGCGAAATTTATCAAACATTAAAGGAACAGGTCAAAAACGGCAAAAGTATTTACGAACTCGATGTGCCTGTGGAATTTAACGCCGAGATAAGAAGGCTGTATCCCGAATCCCGCCCGCCGTTTCGGTTCAGGCATTTCGACGTACAGATGATAGGCGGACAGGTGCTGTTCGATGGCAAAATCGCCGAAATGGCTACCGGCGAAGGTAAAACGCTCGTGGCAACACTGGCGGCATATCTCACCGCCCTTTCCGGCAAAAAGGTGCATGTCGTTACCACCAACGATTATCTCGCAAAACGCGATGCCGAGTGGATGGGTCCCGTATATCGCGGGCTTGGACTTACCGTCGGGGCTATTCAGGCACAAATGGACCCCGGCGGCAATGAGCGAAAAAGCCAGTATGCCTGCGACATTACCTACGGCACAAACAACGAATTCGGCTTTGACTATCTGCGCGATAATATGAAAATTTCAGCAGAACAGCTTGTCCAGGGTCCGCTTGAATACGCTGTCGTTGACGAGGTTGACTCGATACTAATCGATGAGGCCAGAACGCCGCTGATTATTTCAGGTCCGGCTTTCGACGACGTTTCGCGGTATAAAAAAGCCGATGAGGTCGCCAGAAAACTAATTGCGCTAAACGGTGATTACGACAGGACAAATAAAAATCTTGAGACCGCACGGCGAGACAACGCCGCTGCCTGCGGCGAACTCAACGACGCCAAAAAAGCCAGGGATGAAAAACGTATGGCAGCTGCAACTGCCGCGATTGAAAAAACCCAAAAAGATATCGCTATGCTCACCGACAGGCTCGAAGGGCTTAAACAATATTATGAAGTCGAATACGACCGCAAAAGCGTTAATTTAACCTCGTACGGCATTGGCGCTGCCCAGGAAATTGCCGGCGTTGGTTCGTTTTTTACCGGCTCTAATATCGAATGGCCTCATCTTTTGCAGCAGGCGCTGCGAGCGCATATCGTCTTTGAAAAGGAAGTTGACTACGTCGTAAAAGAAAACAGGGTTGTGATAGTGGACCAGTTCACCGGGCGATTGATGGAAGGCCGGCAGTGGTCGGACGGCCTTCATCAGGCGGTCGAAGCAAAAGAGAACGTGCAGATAAAGGAAGAGACCCAGACCCTTGCAACGATAACATTACAGAACTTTTTCAAGCTCTACGGACTGCTTGCCGGAATGACCGGAACTGCCGCAACGGAAGCTCAGGAATTTATGGATATTTACAAACTCGATGTGGTTGTGATTCCCACAAACCGCGTTTGTGTCCGTAAAGATTATGAAGACCTTATCTATAAATCCACTCGCGAAAAATTCAGTGCTATTGTCGATGAGATACACGAAATTTCATCTCTCGGCAGACCTGTGCTTGTCGGCACTATCAGCATTGAAAAAAGCGAGCTTATCAGCAATGCCCTGACGAAAAAATATGGTGTCGAACATGAGGTTCTAAACGCCAAGCAGCACGCCCGCGAGGCGCTGATAGTCGCCAAAGCCGGCCATCAGCATACCAACCGCACAGGAGCGGTCTGCGGCAACGTAACGATAGCGACAAATATGGCAGGCAGGGGTACGGATATCCGCCTGGGACCTGGCGTTGCACAGCTGGGAGGACTGCATATCGTCGGCACCGAGCGGCACGAAGCAAGACGAATCGATAATCAGCTTCGCGGACGTGCCGGCAGACAGGGAGACGCAGGGTCGAGCCTGTTCTTTTTGAGCTTTGAGGACGATTTGTTAAGGTTGTTTATGCCGGAATTCTGGCTCAAAGCGCTTACAAAGGTCGGCTGGGAAGAAGGCGAACCGATCTATCACCGTCAGATAAGCAGGGGTATTGAAAAGGCTCAAAAAAAAGTCGAAGCCCGCAACTTTGAAGCACGCAAGAGCCTGCTCGATTATGACGAGGTAATGGACTATCAGCGTAAAATCTTTTACGGCAGACGAAGAAATATCCTTTACGGTATCGATTTGCGAAATACTATTGAGCAAATGGTCGAGTCGGTTATTGACAAGGCCTGTCAGACCATACTCTCCCGCAATTACCCGGCCAGATGTATTGCAGAGTGGGTCAGAACCAATTTAAACGTCGAAATCAGACCTGGCGAAATTGAATCAAAGGAACTGCCCGACATCGAAGAAACAATAAAACGCAGGGCAGTAAATTCCGTCCAGAACGACATTTCAATTATGCTCGGCGAATATCTCGAAGATTTCCAGGACAAATCGACCTGGCATGTTGAAGAGCTTGTAAAATGGGCGATGAGCACATTCGGGGCAAGTCTTTCCGGCAGCAAAATTCGACAAATGGCTGCCGATGAAATTCAGCAGTCGCTCGCCGCCGCTGCCGCAGAGCAGATTGATAACAAAGACTGTTCGCAGCTTGCACAGTTTCTTCAGGAAGGCTTTGCCTTGCGCACTTTCAGCGCATGGGCAAATGCAAAATTCGACATTACCATTGAGCCTGATGAGCTTAAAAATCTTGACAACAGCCAAATCGGCGAAAAGGTTCTTCAGGCCGTGCAGGAAAAATATCGCCGCCGTGAAATTGAATACCCCGTCGAATTCGCAATGAGCATGACTTATACTCCGCAGGGAGCCAATCCCTACGCCTTTGACGCATTGAGTAAATGGATAAGGCATAAATATCTTGTTGAAGATATTTCCGGCGAGTATTTACAGCACAGCAAACCCGAACACGTCAGGGAAAAACTGCTTTTGCTCAGCAGTGAATTTTATAACGGCAGGCTTGAAAGTGAAATCAATGAAAAGCTGTCTTCGTTAAAACCGGACGCACTTGCCGCCTGGGCAAATGAAAGATTCGAAGCAGATATCAAGCCTCAACAGCTCGCCGATTCCGGAGCCGCTGCGGAAATTATTGCTGCAGCCGGACGAAACTTTATGCGAAAAGAGCTTGGGGAGCTTGAAAAATATGTGCTGCTGCAGATTTTCGATTCGTGCTGGAAAGACCATCTTTACGCAATGGATCATTTGAAGGAAAGCATCTTTTTACGGGCTTATGCCGAAAAAGACCCGAAAGTTGAGTATAAGCAGGAAGGCTATCGTATGTTCGACGAGATGCTCGATGCGATTGAAGACCGCGTAACCGATGCAATATTTAAGGTACGGCTGGAGGCCGTTCCTGCCCGCAGGCAAAGCGTCTATCGGGTCGGTCAAACCCGGCATGACGAGGTCAGTCAGTTTGCCGTATCGCAGCGGCAAAGAGCCGCAGCCATCGCGCAGCAAAGTAGCGGGGAGCAAGTCGTCAAACAGATAAAACTCGACAAGCCGAGGGTCGGCAGAAACGACCCCTGTCCCTGCGGCAGCGGAAAAAAATACAAAAAATGTTGCGGCGCAAACGCATCCTGAAACAAAGTAATAGATTAGGGCATAGTTAGCACGCCGATTTATTTGGCGGGTTTTCTTTATCGCCATTTATTCGCGAGGTTTTTCTTTAATCCAAAATCTAAAATCTAAAATCTAAAATCACCAATTGCCCGTACCCCTTTTCTCATCCTTCTTTTGCCTTTGCGTAGTAATCGGGGTCTTTGGCCAGATTTTCACGCGCTTCAAGAATCATCATCTCGAAAGCAGGATGGTCGCTTGTCCACGCCCGCTGCGTAAAAGGTGTTGTGCGCATTTTTTCAACCTCAGCCCTGGCGTCCTTGAAATAACTGCCGTATATGTGCAGAGAATCGGTTATATCAACATATCGCCCGACGCCGACAGGGGCTTTTATTTTTTTAGCGATTTTGCCGGCAATAATTTTTTGTAAATCAGTCAGTGCATATACATTCATAAACCATGCCTTGTACAAATCACGGCTGCGCCAATGCGTGTTCATATTCAGCCGCCATTGATTGTTTTCATCCTGCGTAAGCCTGCACCATATCCGCTGCAGGCACGGAGGGTCCTCGGTCTGCGGGTCGGCGGTCGGCATCCACGTAATCGCCTGTGCCCGGCGGGTATGAGCGGTTGCTGCCAGACTGTCTATTATATATTGTATTTGATTGACGGCTCTGAACGGACGGGGCGATTTCGGGTCGCGGATATTTTCAACAGGACGATATGCGAAAAGTCTTTCGTGATATGTATAAGTCCATTTGCCGGCTGCCGGGTCTATCCAGTGGTCGTGCAGACCGTTGACAACCTCCTGTCGATACGATTCAAGCTCCGCGGGTCCGCCCGGAAAATTCTTATGCACACGCGGCTCGGCAAAGGGGTCTTCAACGACTATCATTGCCGAGCAATCGCGGCTTGGCGGGTCGTCGGGCCTGTCGTATTGTGTTTTAATTTGAATGCCGTTATCCCAGACGGCCAGCACCGCTTTCTCCCACGCCTGCGGCAGACACTTTGCCGTGATGTAAATCGTCGGAATATCCTTCATTTTTCAACTCCATTCGAAAACATAAAAACATACGCCAAAAAATGACCGATAACTAAAACCGAATGAGCAACAAATATTGTGTGCCTGATTATTGCTTCACTAAGCTTTCACAATTTTGTTTCTGCCGGTTTTGACCGCTGCAGTAGCGTTGCGAGAATCAACCACCAGCTTTGCATTTTTGACAATCCATTTATAGTCATAGCAGCTGTGGTCCGTTGAAATCACTATAACGTCATAGCTTTTGATTTTGGCTGCGGTCAGCGGCACACTTTTCATTTTCAAATTATACTCGCGCATTTTATGTGTTGCCGGGATATAGGGGTCGTTATAGTCAACCTTTGCGCCTTTTTCCATGAGCAGTTCAATCAGCTCAAGCGACGGCGATTCGCGCACATCGTCAATATCCTTTTTATAAGCCAGTCCGAGCACAAGCGTCTTTGCGCCGTTGAGGCTCTTTTTGCGAACATTGAGAGCTTCCATAACTTTATGCACGACATAGTGCGGCATTGCGGTGTTTATTTCGCCGGCCAGCTCGATGAACCGCGTCGTCATTCCGTACTGACGCGACTTCCACGTCAGATAAAATGGGTCGATAGGAATGCAGTGCCCGCCAAGTCCCGGTCCGGGATAAAACGGATGAAAACCAAACGGCTTGGTGCTTGCGGCGTTTATCACTTCCCATATATCAATACCCATCCGGTCGAACAACTGCTTTAATTCATTAACCATAGCTATATTTATGCAGCGATAGGTATTTTCAAGAATCTTTGCAGACTCGGCAATTTCGCACGACTTTACCGGCACAAGTTTTTCAATCGCGCAGTTGTAAACTTCCATCGCAAGTTTGAGACTCTGTTTATCATATCCGCCGACAACCTTGGGTATTGTCGCGGTGCGAAATTTCTTGTTGCCCGGGTCTTCCCGCTCCGGCGAAAAGGCAAGATGAAAATCTTTTCCGACTTTAAGTCCTGATTTTTCAAGAATCGGCTTCATCACTTCGCGCGTTGTGCCGGGATAGGTCGTGCTTTCAAGTACGACAAGCTGACCCTTGCGAAGATATTTTGAAATTGTTTCACACGTGCCGACGATGTACTGCATATCCGGCTCGCGATTTTCTGTCAGCGGCGTAGGCACGCAAATCAAAATCGCATCGGGCTTGCTCAGCTCGGCCATATTTGCCGTTGCGCGAAATCTGCCGGTCTTGAGCATTTCTCTTAATTCGGAATTCGGAATATGCTTGATTGGACTTATACCCTGGTTTAGTTTTTTCACACGATCGGTCAGAATATCAAATCCCAGCACTTTCGCTCCGCCTTTGCAGAATTCCCTTGCCAGCGGCAGTCCCACATAACCCATTCCCACTATACCTACATAAGGTTTGCCTGTTTTTGTTTTTGCCATATCGATTTCCTTATCTATTAACCATAAATTTCACTGATTTTTTAATGGCCGCGAATTAACGAATTATTTTATTTTAGATTTTAAATTTTGGATTTAAACCACGGATTTACACTGTTTTGAAATCTTAAATCTGCAACCTGAAACCTATAATCTTTTTTTGTTTACAAATTATTTTTATACCAGTCAATTGCCAAGCGTATTCCCTGGTCGAAACTGACCAGCGGTTCATAACCGATAATCTGTTTTGCCCTGCTTACATCCGCAAGCGAATGTTTTATATCGCCGGCTCTGGGCGGCTGATAATCAGGCTTGATATTTTCCTTTCCGAGCAGCTGCCGAATTGTATTAACTACGGTGTTAACGCTCACGGCATTTGCCGTAGAAATGTTAATGGCCTGGCCTTCGGTTTTTGGCGCGGTTGCCGCAAGCCAGTTGGCCGTAGTTACATTGTCGATGTAAGTGAAACCTCTGCTTTGTTCGCCGTCGTCGAAAATGATGGGCCTTTTATCCCTCAGCAGCAGAGAAACAAAAAGCGGTATAGCAGCGGCATACTGACTGTTCGGATCCTGTCGCGGCCCAAAAACATTGAAGTACCGCAGACAAATTGTCTGCAAACCGTACGCTTCAAACCACGCCCTGCAGTACATTTCACCGGCGGCCTTATTGGCGGCATAAGGACTTATCGGCTGCAAAGGCAGGCCTTCGTGCTGCGGCAATACCGCACTTCTGCCATAGACCGATGAGCTTGACGCAAAGACAAACCGTTTTACCCCGGCGAGTCTGGAGGCATCAAGCATATTGAATGTGCCGTTGACGTTGACGTCGTGCGAGGTGGCAGGGTCTTTCATTGAACGCGGCACAGAACCTAAAGCCGCAAGATGATAAACCACATCAACGCCTTCAACGGATTTTTTGCAGACCCTTACATCCCTGATATCGCCCTTGATTATCTCAATATCGGATTTTACTTCGGCTAAATTTTCTTTTTTGCCGGTTTCAAAATTGTCCAGTACACGAACCCTGATACTTTTTTTGAGCAAAAAGCGCACCATATTTGAGCCGATAAAGCCGGCTCCGCCGGTAATAAGTGAAATTCCCATTCTCAAAACTCCAAAAAAAAATTCAAATTACAGACTGTAGATTATTATATATTTTTTGAATTTAATCAAACTTGAAATTTTAATATTTTACAAAAAAGCGGCGAATAATTAGTATTATAAGGTCTACAAATTGACTAAAATCTGGACACAGGCCCTACATTATAACTTTTTTGAAAGGACTGTTTATGGGTTTGTTCAAGGAGTTCAAGGAATTTGCGGTAAAGGGTAATGCCATTGATATGGCTGTGGGCATTATTATCGGCGGGGCTTTTAACAAGCTGATTACTTCGCTGGTGAACGATATTATTATGCCGCCGATAGGATATTTGCTGGGCGGGACGGATTTCAAAAACCTTCAGATTGTATTAAAGCCCGAAAGTGTTGATGCGCTCGGCCAAAAAGTTCCGGCGGCGGTTCTGCGTTACGGTCTGTTCATCAACAATATTGTGGATTTCCTGATTATCTCGTTCACGATTTTTATCGTGGTCAAGGTGATGAATAAAATGTTGAAAGCCCGCCAGACGGCGCCGGCCGCGCCGGCAAAATGATTGAGGGTATCTCTGTAGATTGATTTACGAAACCCCAAAACCGCATTTTGACCGCTCACTAATGTTCGCGGCTCTGAAAGAACTCTGTGAATAAATCGCGGGGCAATTGTTAGACCGATGCCTGCCGTTGAGGTCAACTTATCTTGTTGCCGCAAATGACCGCGTTGTTGACCCGCAGAGCAGGCCTGCGGGCTGACGGATGCGCTGCCGTGCCGAAAGCGACTAAACAAAGAAAGATTTCAGATTACAGATTGAACGATGATTAAAAACATTCTCATTGCCACAACTAATCCCGGCAAGGTAAGGGAATTTTCGCAGATGCTTAATTCTCATATCGAATTTGTGAGCCTTAAAGACTTTCCGCAGACAGACGAGGTAAAAGAGGACGGCTCGACATTTGCCGAAAACGCACGCAAAAAAGCGCTTGGCTACGCTCAACAGACCGGCCTGCTTACAATCGCCGACGATTCCGGGCTTGTAATTGATGCACTTGGCGGTGAGCCGGGCGTAAAATCCGCGCGCTTTTCCGGTGAAAAACACGCCAATCGTGGCCTGCTCGACCATAAAAATATGGCCAAAGTATTGGAGTTGCTCAAAGATGTCCCGATGGAAAAACGCACGGCAAGATTTGTATGCTGTCTGTGCGTGGCAAGCCCTGATAAAATCCTAATAGAAACACAGGGCACACTGGAAGGATTTATCGGAGAAAAAGAACTTGGCGAAAACGGGTTCGGCTACGACCCGATATTCTTTGTGCCGGCCAAAAACAAAACAGTTGCGCAAATGGACGGGGCGGAAAAAAACTCTATTTCTCATCGCGGCAACGCAATAAGAAAACTAAAGCCGCTGCTCGAAAAAATAATCGACAATAAATAAAGTCTGGCAGTTAATCAAAATTGAGTGTTTTTGAGCCATCAGGCGGGCCTTTTGGTTGTAAAAAAATTCCCAATAACCCTATCGGCCTGCTCCACAATCCATTTTTTCTTGACAGACCTGTTGTGAAATTGTTATTGTCCTTGCTTATTGCCCGGACGCCAGACAGGGTTGTCTTGCGAAAACATCTTTATTTTCAAGGACTTATGGCAAAAGCAGGCAGTACAACAACCAAAGTCGCAAAGAAGAATCTGGTGATTGTCGAATCGCCGGCAAAGGCAAAGACCATCAATAAATATCTCGGCAGCGATTACGAAGTCCACGCCTCAATGGGACACGTGCGCGACCTGCCGGAAAGAGGCATAAGCGTCGATATAGAAAACAAATTCGAGCCGACCTACGAAATCACTCCGGGCAGAAAAAAGGTTGTAAATACGTTAAAGGCCGCTGCGAAAAAATGCGACCAGCTTTATCTGGCAACCGACCTTGACCGCGAAGGCGAGGCTATTGCCTGGCATCTTTCAAAGATTCTCGGTTTCCCGGAAGACAAAACCAATCGCGTAACATTCAATGCCATTACCCGCAAAGATATTCAGGAGGCATTTGCTGCGCCCGGCAAGCTCAATATAGACAAGGTAATGGCCCAGCAGGCACGGCGTATTCTCGACCGTATTGTAGGCTACCAAATAAGTCCGTTGCTGTGGAAAAAAATAGCAAGCGGCCTCAGCGCCGGTCGTGTACAGTCCGTGGCCGTACGAATGATTGTCGAACGTGAAAAGCAGATTCGCGCATTTAAGCCGGAAGAATACTGGCTTATCCCTGCGATTTTTACAACAGACCTTGACAAAAATTACACTGATGAATGGCAAAAATTCATTATTCCCAAATCGCAGGACGACAAAGGCCCGACGCTTGAAGAAAAAAGCGACTGGCTTGCCCGAAGACACGCCTTCCAGGCAGAGCTGCATAAAATCAACGACCGGCAGTTTCACGCCCCCGACAAGGCCGCTGCCGATGCGATTTTCCAGGCCTTAAAATCGGCAAAATTTTCCGTAAGCGACGTACAGACCAAACGCTCAAGTTCGCGCTCTATGCCGCCTTTTATTACATCTACATTGCAGCAGGTTGCATCGACAAAGCTGGGCTTTTCCACCCAGCGAACAATGCGAATCGCACAGCAGCTCTAT
>DYLR01000016.1 GCA_020721975.1 Blastopirellula marina
AAAAATCACGTTCATCGTCTAAAATCCCGTTCTAAAAGTCAGTCAAGTTGAGTAATTTTTATAAAAAGATAAAGAAAGTTACATATTATGAAACACGAAAGAGTTTACATATTTGAGAATACAGTGTTCCAAAATCAAAATGAACCGGCAAAAGTGATATTCAGTGGTCTTGACCAGATGGAAATAGGAGCCGCCGCCGAATTTGGCGGCAGCGGACAAGGGCTGAATCCGGAGGAGATGTTTGTCGCTGCGATTAACAGCTGTTTGATGAATACGTTTTTTTATTTTACGCAGAAGTTTAAAATCGAAACTTTATCATACAATTCGCAGGCCTCAGGCCAGCTTGAAAAGCAGTCTGATGGTTTTCGGTTCACCAATGTCGAAGTTAAAGCAAAGGTTCAGTTGACTGAAGAAAAGTTTGCTGAAAAAACTCAGGAAGCAGGCCAGTTAGCTGAGAAATATTGTCTTGTCTCTAAATCTGTCGCCTGCCCTGTAAATTATCAATTGGAAATTGAGATTAAAGGAAAATAAAAATGAGGAGATTAAAAACATGCCATGGGTAGACCAGAATTTATGTGTCGGCTGCGGCGTTTGTGTAGATGAGTGCCCCGTAGAGGCGATTACACAGCAAGAAGATCGCAAAGCCATCATTAATGATGATCAGTGTATTCGGTGTGGCAAATGCCATGATGTATGCCCTCATGATGCTGTAAGACATGACAGCGAAAGGATTCCTCAGGAAGTTGAAGTAAATGTAACAAAGACGAGAGAACTTTTAAAGCATTTTAAGACACCACAGGAACAGGACCAATTTTATGAACGAATGATTCGTTATTTTAACAAAGAAAAAAAGGTAGCTGACCTGACCATAGCCAAAATAACTGATATGAAAAATGCTATAAGCAAGGGAAAATAATCCTGATGTCAGCGTAAATTCATTAACAAGCTTGTAATTATGTGGATATAAACCAGGAAAAAAAGTTTTATGAAGGAATTAGTTATAATAAGCGGCAAGGGCGGGACGGGTAAAACCAGTATCGCAGCAGCATTCGCGGCGCTGGCTCAAAAGGCCGTGATTGCGGATTGCGATGTCGATGCCGCCGATTTGCACCTGGTTTTAGAGCCAAAGATAAAACAACAAGCGGATTTTTCCGGCGGCAAAAAGGCCTCTATTATTGCCGAAAAATGTATCGGCTGCGGCAAATGTGCTGTAATGTGCAGATTTAATGCCGTTAATTTCAACGGCAATTCCAATTATATTGTTCAAAAGACATATACCATAGATCCTGTCTCCTGCGAAGGATGTAAAGTTTGCGTGGAATTCTGCCCGGTTGAAGCAATTAAATTTGAGCCTGCTGTAAATGGAAAATGGTTCATATCTGATACGCGTTTTGGCCCAATGGTACACGCCAAACTTGATATCGCCGAGGAAAACAGCGGAAAACTCGTAACTTTAATTCGCAAAGAAGCGAAAAGAATTGCCGATGAACAAAACAGGGACTTATTGATTATTGACGGCTCGCCGGGGATCGGCTGCCCGGTTATCGCTTCAATCACGGGAGCGAATTTGGTTCTCGTGGTAACAGAGCCGACACTGTCCGGCAAACACGATTTGGAACGAGTTGCCCGGCTTACGGCTGACTTTGAAATCAAAACTTTGGTATGCATCAATAAAGCCGACATCAATCCTCAAATGGCTCAAAGTATTGCCGATGACGCCGAAAAACTCGGTTTGAAAATTGTCGGTAAAATCCCTTACGATGAAGCTTTTACAAAGGCACAGTTAATGAAAGCTACCCTGATAGAATACACAGGCGGTAATATATCAGAAAAGGTAAAGGCAATGTGGCGAGAAGTTATTTATGAACTTGGCTGAGAATACTAATTTTATGCCGCAAAAGTCAGTATCACATTTTGATTTTGACCAGGTAGCCAGCAGTTATGACAGTTGGTATGAGTCTGCCAGAGGTGCAATGTATGACAGAGTTGAAAAGCGGGCTATCGACAAGTTGCTGGCGGATATTGACAAACAAAGTCGGCTCCTGGAAGTTGGCTGTGGAACAGGTCATTGGAGCAGGTATTTCAGCGACAAAGGTTTTGATGTAACAGGAATTGATAGTTCGGAAGAGATGATAAAAATTGCGGGGCAAAAGCATATACCAAACAGCCGCTTTGAAATTGCAGATGGTCGGAATCTCCCTTTCGAGGATGAGAGTTTTGATGTCGCGGCGGCAATAACTGTCCTCGAGTTTACGACAGAGCCGGAGAAAATTATTTCTGAAATGGTTCGCTGTGTAAAGAAAAGAAAAGGATTACTCATAATAGGCGTCTTAAATATCTTGAGCGGATATAACCAAAAGAGGAAAAATAAGTTGGGCAGCGTGTATTCATCGGCACATTTATTTTCGCCGCAGCAGATACAAAACCTGTTAGGCCGATATGGTCAAACGAGAATACAAATAACGGGGTTCCTGCCTGAAAATGAACGGTTATTTTGGCTCTCGTCGCTGTGGGAATATTTTGGCCGGCTGCTCCGGCAGAAAAATGGGGCATTTATTGCTGCGAGGGTTGATTTATGAAAGTGCAGGCAGAAATAAGTATTTATCCATTACGGACTCAGAGTCTGTCTGAGCCGATAGATGCGTTTTGTAAAATCCTTTCTGCCTATAATCTGACATTGAAGACAGCAGCTATGAGTACTTTTATAATCGGCGATTCAAAAGACCTTTTCAAAGCATGCGATGATGCCTTTGAACAATTGACCAAAAAATATGAGGTTGTAATGAATATGAAGATTTCAAACGCTTGTCCATTGGACGGGTCAAATTATTTTTAAGGAATATATTGATATGACAAAACAAACCACATTAAAGCAACAGGATCAGAAACAGCAGATGGAAATCGAACAAGGTCAGATTCGTGATCGCATGAGTCAGATTAAACATAAAATACTTGTTTTGTCCGGTAAAGGCGGTGTGGGTAAAAGTACCGTTGCGGCCAATCTTGCTGTTGCCTTATCCCTTGCCGGCAAAAGTGTCGGACTATTAGACATTGATATTCATGGGCCAAGCATTCCCAAAATCCTGAACCTTGAAGATAAGAAATTGATGACTTTTGGTGATGCCATTATGCCTGTGCCTGTTTCAGCCAATTTGGTTGTGATGTCGATTGGTTTTATGCTTCAGGACAGAGATAATCCTGTCATTTGGCGAGGACCTATGAAATATCAGATGATAAAGCAGTTTCTCAAAGATGTTGAATGGGGACAATTGGATTATCTTATTATTGATTCGCCTCCCGGCACAGGCGACGAGCCGCTGTCAGTAGTACAATTGCTTGATAAGCCGGACGGCGCTGTAGTTGTTACCACGCCGCAGCAAGTTGCGTTGTCCGATGTAAGAAAAGGAATTTCATTCTGCAGGAGTCTGAATCTGCCCGTTATCGGCGTTATTGAAAATATGAGCGGGTTTGTATGCCCAAAATGCGGAGAAATAACGAATATCTTTAAATCAGGCGGCGGTGAAAATATGGCGATTGAAATGAATATTCCATTTCTGGGAAGGATTCCGATAGACCCGCAAATTGTACACGCCTGCGATTCAGGGGAACCTTATATCCAGCAATATAGCCAGTGTCAGGTAGCTCAATCGTTTAATGAAGCCATCAAACCTATTTTGGAACTTGATAAAAATAAAAACGAAAAATAGAACACAAATCAAAAAGGAGTCAAAATGAAAACGGAATATGTACCACCCGAATGGGCTTTTGAGTTTCATGGCCATCGCTGCCCATTTTTGCCGATTGGCTATCGAATGGGAAAATTAGCAATGGAGTATTTGAAAGTTGAAAGGGAAAAGGACCACGGTTTCTTTGTATTCCCGGAATGCGGAGAAGGACATCCACAAATTTGCTTTATAGATGGCATACAGGTGATAACCGGAGTAACCTATGGTAAATCGCTGATGGAAAAAACATACTACGGCAAACTTGCTGCTATATTTTTTCATCCCAAGAAGGGCGCCGTGCGTTATTCTCTTAAGCCCGAATTTATTGATGCGTTCGGCAAGTTTGAGTTTTTTGCCTATCGTAAAAAGGGCATTGAGCCATCGCAGGTTCCACAAAAAGCAGCGGATGAAGTAATTAATTGGGTTTATGAACAAACGGATGATTTTATGTTTAAAGTAGAAGCTAAACCTGATTTTAAATTCTCTCCAGTTAAAGGTTCGTTCAATAAAGCCAAATGCAGTATTTGCGGTGAATATGTATTTGAGCGATATTTACGAACGAAAGATGGGAAGCCAGTCTGTATTCCCTGTTCAGAGTATTAAAACATGAAAGACAAAAAGTCATTTAAAACTGTTTTTAAGCTTTTCTCTATTTTCTTATATGTCGCTATTTTTACGGTTGGCGGCGGGATTGCCATGGTGCCTGTTTTGGAAAGAGTTTTGGTGGAGAGGAAAAAATACCTTAACGAAAAAGAATTTACGGAAATTTTTTCTATTGCGCAGATTTTACCAGGCTCACTGATGATTAATATGGCTACATTTATTGGTTATAAAATTACGGGGTTTTGGGGTTCGTTCTTTTCCTGTCTCGCGATTATGATTCCGCCGCTTGCTATTATTACGCTGATTTCCATTTTTTATGCCAAATTTATTCAATTTACCCTAATAAATAAACTGATGCTTGGGATATTGGCAGGTGTAGTAGGAGAAGTTGCTGGGATTACGTTAAATATGTTCAAGAAGACAAAATTCGACTTTTTTAAGATTGCTCTTTTAGCGTTTTCCTTTGCTTTGATATTTATTTTCAAGATGAACCCTATTTACGTGGTTCTTATCGGTGCCGTGTTAGGGGTTTTCTTGGGGAGAACGGAAGAATAATGATGCTGGTAAAACTATTCTTGGAATTCTGTAAGATTGGGGTTGTCGCCTTTGGCGGCGGTAACGCGATATTTCCGATATTGCATCATGAGCTCGTGGAAAAACTTCAGTGGATCTCCACGCAGGATTTCTTGAACTTTGTTTCCATCGCCGAGACTACCCCCGGCCCGATTGGAATGAATCTTTCCACGTTTATTGGGTTTAAACTCGCCGGCTTTCCGGGAGCTCTTGTAGCCACCATAGGTTATGTTTTTTTACCATTTCTGTTCATGCTTGTTGTTGCAACGGTAGCGGTGAAAATTAAAGACAGCAAAATCTACAAAAGATTTTTAATCGCAATTATGGTTGTGGTGCTTGTGCTTCTTACGCGGGCGGCTTATTTGATGGTTGCCGGCGGTTTTCATGATTTCCGTCCCTATTTACTTTCCTTGGTGGTATTTATTGCCTTTATGAAATTCAAGAAATTAAATCCCATTTATTTGCTCATTATTTCTGGTTTGATAGGAATGTTTTATTTTTAAAAGAAAGGAAATTCAAAAATGCGAGTAGCAATTCCATTAGTACAGGGAAAATTAAGCCTTCATTTTGGCCATTGCGATCAATTTGCCGTCTTTGAAATTGACGGCGGCAAACAGATTGTCAGCAGAAATGACGAAACACCGCCCGCGCATGAACCCGGCGTATTGCCGAAGTGGCTGCATGGGATGGGCGTGAATGTAATTATTGCCGGCGGTATGGGACAGCGTGCTCAGCAGTTGTTTGCTCAGAACGGTATCAAAGTTGTTATTGGTGCATCATCTGGTGCGCCTGAAGAACTTGTGTCGGCTTATTTGCAGAACACGCTTAAGACAGGGGAAAATATCTGCGACCATTAAGCAGATTTTCTATTTATGCAATATACGGATAAAGTGATTGAATATTTTATGAATCCTCGCAATGCCGGGGAAATCCCGGATGCCGATGGTGTTGGAACAATCGGCTCGGAAGAATGCGGCGATATGATTCGGGTCTGGCTCATAAATATCATTGTTCCAATCTTACAGTTTCAGCCCTTCACGAAGCGATAATGAACTATGTTTTAAAAAGCTCAACCAAAACAAGTACTATAACTGTTACCACACTTATAGACAACACAGCCGCTGACAATCTTGAGTCAGAGCACGGATTATCTCTATGGCTTGAATTTGGAGATAAACGAGTCCTGTTTGATACAGGACAAACAGATATGATTCTTAGAAATGCGAATCTGCTCGGCGTTAATCTGGACAGTGTCGAGGCAATTGTTATAAGTCACGGCCATTATGACCACACAGGCGGCCTTAAGACTATTCTTGATATTGCCCCAAAAGCGACTTTATATATTCATCCAGAAGCGTTGAAACCAAAATATTCTCAAAAAGACAGCAAGACCAAATGTGTTGGTATGTCGGATTCCACAAAAGATGTAATCCGTATCCTGGCAGATAATAGAAGGGTTATTTGGACAGAAATGCCAACAGAGATTTTCCCAGGGCTTTTTACAACAAGCCAAATACCTCGAAATACAGACTTTGAAGATTCAGGCGGAAATTTCTTTATAAGCCAAGACGGTCAAACACCAGATAAATTATTAGATGACCAGGCAATCTTTTTTAAGACAAAACAGGGACTTGTCGTTCTTGTTGGCTGTGCGCATGCAGGAGTTGTAAATACGCTTGACTATATCAGTAAATTAACAGGCGGAAAAAACATATATGCCGTCATAGGCGGAATGCACCTTGTTAATGCAAATTTGGCACGGATCAAGCACACGATTGAAGCATTCAAAAAATATGATATCCAAAAACTTGTTCCTTTGCACTGTACAGGACAAAAAGCGATAGTTGCTCTAAAAAACACCTTCGGAGAAAAGTGTAGTCCTGCGGAAGTGGGAACGAAAATTATTATTTAATACTGCAGCGCAATTAACGGTTTAAAAAATTATAGAACCTGTTTAGAAATAAAGACTTAAATCCGAAATCCGAATATCAAAATCCGAAACAATATCGAATATTCAAAACTAAAATGTTCAAAACAAAAACCTAAAACGCCGGAGTCTTTGTTTTGGTTATTTTGATTTGGAATTTTGAATTTGTTTCGTATTTCAGATTTCGTGCTTCGGATTTTTAGGCTGTTTCGTTTTCATATTACAAATAGCGTTGTAGAATTAGTTCACCGGTTCGAGCATGTCGGCATCGATTTCAAGACTTGATGCCTGGCCGAGCATGTCAACCTGTAATACCAACCGGGTTTGATTTTGAGTTTTCACCAGTATGCCTTCGGTTCCCATAAGCGGTCCTGCCATAATTCTGCATCGCTGACCCGGCCTGACATATTCACACGGCAAGAGGTTAAATCCGTTTCGCAATGCCTGCTCAATGGGATATAGTTCATCAATCAACCGCTGCTGGTCGGTTACCGCGATTATCTTTGCCGTGCGGTTTGTTTTAAGGACGCTTAGACGTGCCTGCTCATCGCCGCAAAAAAATACATAACCGCTGAAAAGCGGCAGCATCGTGCGGAAGACCCGACGTGAACGTTTGTGGACTTTCTGTATTAATGGCAGAAAATATTGAATTTTCAGATGTATCATCTGGGACGCAAGAGCCTTTTCATTACGGGCTTTTGTATGTGCGACCCACCAGGTACCCTGCATATCGCGTATTGTTTTGTTCTCCGGCCAGGTTATCGGCGGATTGTCTTCTAATTTTAACATAAATTCAATTGTATAGTATGCTTGTCGCCAAGTCAACAGAACCGCGAGATTAAGTTAATTTTGGATTTTAGATTTTGGATTGAAACCGTGGATTTAAGCGTACTTTGTAAACCGTAATTTCCGGATAAAAGTTTGCTTTGATTTTTAGTATGGAGATGGTATAATTGGTTTTATTATATTCAGATATTATTATAGTACTGTCCATTTATAATTTTCGTTTAGCGAGTTGATCTTGAAATTTGAGGTTTACATTAACGGCAAACCGGCTCAGGATTTTGCCCTGCATGGAGCCTATCTGTTTGGGCCGGACATGATTCCATTCCGCAGCAGCGGCCTGATAAGCTTTAATAATGGAATTATTGAGATTTCTCGCAAATCGGCAGAATCCACCGGTATTGCAATACTTTGGTCAGTGGAAGGATTCGGCAAAATGCTGCTGCCTACCACCCGTTTGCCCGAACGAGAAACCCCATATAATCTTAATGTTGAACTGGCTCGTGCGAAGTTAATGGAAATTACGATAAAACGGGAAGACTGGGCAGCTTTTGATGACGATGAATCAATGCTGGAGCTGGTACAGCAGGCTCAAAATTATTTTATCGCCTCGCTTCAGCATATAAATGACTCTGCGAAGGCTTCATTACTTGCCGACAAGTCTCTTATGGCGGCACTGGCATTTTCGGAGAAACTTACCAAAAAACATGCTGATACGCTTTTTGAACAACGTCTTAAATCCCGCGGCTTTTCACGGGCAAGTCTCGGTTGCCAGATAGACCCGGCTAAAGCAGGAGATGCAAACTATATTAAGGGATTGTCGGAGGTGTTTTCTCGTGTATCGATTCCGGTAAACTGGGCAAAGATAGAGACAAAGAAGGGTTGTTATGATTTTTCTGAACTTGAAAACTGTATAGAGGCATTCGGCAAACTCAAGATGGTTATTTGCGTAGGGCCCGTGGTGTGTTTCAGGCCGGATATGATTCCGGGGTGGTTGTTTGAGAGCAAGCCCGGATTTGAGCAGATACGTGAGGCGGTTTTTAATTTTATAGGCAAAATTGTTGAGCATTTTAACGGTAGAGTACATGCCTGGCAGGTGATTGGCGAAATAAATATGCACAATTGCCTGAAGTTTAGTTTTGAGCGGATAATAGAAATTACCCGCACTGCAATACTGGCTTCCAGGCAGGCCAACGGCCGCAGTAGTAAAATAATAGACATAGCCTGTCCGTGGGGCGAATATTTTGCGATAGACCAGGACAGTCTTCCGCCGCTGGTATATGTGGATATGGTAACGCAGGCCGGTGTGAATTTTGACGGATTTGGATTGCGGATGATGTTCGGGAAAAACTCTCCCGGGATGCATGTGCGTGATATGATGCAGATATCGGCAATGCTGGACAGATTTGTGATGGTTGCAAAGCCCATACACATCACGGCGGTGAGTGTGCCTGCCTCGGCTGGCAGCGAGGATTATGATTGTCAGGTGGCCGGTATGTGGCGGCGGGAATGGGACCAGACCGTGCAGTCCGAATGGATAGAGCGATTTTTCAGAATGGCGCTGAGCAAACCTTTTGTAAGCACGGTGACTTACGCAGCATTCAGCGACGGCGATATGTGCGCACCTGCCGGAAGCGGACTTGCCAGTGCGGATTTACGGCCTAAAAAGTCGCTTGTGACGCTGGAAAAATTCCAAAAGCTGCTGTTGAAAAAAGCGAATTAAAAATTATTTATAATGCCATGGATGGTCATATCGCAAATTCCTTTCGCGTTATTGTTTTCTCGGCAGTTGTGATGTGCGCACTGCTTTGTATATTGATGCTTTGTTTGCGTTTACAGACTGTGGAAGGTTTTCAGATTGATAATAAGCTCAACCCCAATTTTGCGACGGCGGGCGAATTGTCTCAACTGCCCGGCATCGGCACGCAACGCGCACAGGCGATTGTCGAATATCGCCGTAATATTGCAAAAGAACCCAATGCCGTTGTTTTTCGCAGCGTTCATGATTTGACTTATGTTGAAGGAATAGGCGCAAAAACCGCCGAAAAAATAAGCGTAAACTTTAGTTTTGGGAATGAATGATGTCCGAATGGGATGTACGAAAGCCGCTTGGCACATGTGCCGGCACAGGCACGGCAATCGAGCCGGGGACTGAATATTTTGCGGCTCTTGTGGAAACCGAACAGGGGTTTGTCCGGCAGGATTTTTCGTGTGAATACTGGCGGCAGAACCGGCCTGCGGTTTATTGTTTTTGGAAAAGCAAAATGCCACGTGCGGACGAAAAGAAAAAACTGTTTGTCGACGACGATATGCTGATGACGTTCTTTGAACGGCTCGAAAATGAGACCGAACAGGAAAAGCTCTGTTTTCGTTTTGTGCTTGCTTTGGTGCTTATGCGAAAAAGGCTTTTAAAATACGAAAGCGGTTGCAGACAGGACGGCAGGGACATCTGGACTCTAAAAATAACCGGACAGGACAGAACCGTTGATGTTGCCAATCCGAATCTGAATGAAGAACAAATTGAACAACTAACGTCGCAGATTGGGCAAATACTGCAAATGGAAATAAACTATTTAGGGTAGTATGTAGTAGGTAGAAGGTAGAAGATAGAATAAGAGTTCCATATTGAACAATATGAAAAAATTTTTAGCGGTAAATTTAGCGGCGTTTGTTTTTTTGTCCGGCTGCACGGCACTGGAAAAAAAACCGCGGCAGATATGTCCGGCCAAATTCGATGCGGATGCGGTTTTAAGCGGACTTGAAAACCGCCTGGTTTCGTTTGTGCCTGTAAAAGCCGCTGGTTCGGCAATAGTCCGAATCGGCAACTGCGGCAACTGCCGAAAAAGTCAGCAGTTTACATTCCGGCTGTGGATTGAGCCGCCGGACAGACTTTGCATTTACGGCGACTTGTTTTTAAGCCCGATGGCCCTTTGTGCCGCCAGAAATGAGTATGAATTTTGGATGTATATTCGGGATGGGATAAATTCGTACTGGCGGGGCGATAACGAGGAACTGACAAAGGCAAGTTATTCGTGTGATGGTGAATTCGAACTGATGGCGTTTGGTCCTGCCTGCCTGCTTGAAGCCGTCGGGGCAGCCGAGCCGGACATGCAAGACTCACGGTGGTCTTTGCAAAAAGACAGGGATTATGATATTCTAATGGAATTCGATTCTGCCGGTTTAATGAAAAGACGCATATACGTTGACCGCTGTTTATCGGCTATACGCAGGATTGATTATTTCAGCGGGGGCAAGAATCCTGTGGTGCGGGTTTTGGCGGATGACTATAGAGAGCAGCCCGGCCGCCAGTCGTTTCCGGGTAAAATAAAAATTGAAGGCTTAAGCGGGGCTTTCAGGGGGCAGTCGATTAACCTGAAATTTGACAGCATCAGCACGGTGAATCTCAACGATGAGCAGCGAAAAAAACTTTTTCAAAGGCCGCCCTCACAGGGATTTGCAAGCGAATATGTTATGCAGGACGGCAAATTCATATCGTTAAAGAATCCTGAAAGATAAAAAGCTTCACAAATTGGCGTCTGATACATTGCTTTTTGATGTATATATGCTTATAATCGGCTTTAATTTTGTTGTTAATTTAATCGGTTATGAATGATTATTCTGATAATCCGGTGTTGAACAAGTGTAAATCTGCGGTCAGGAAAGTACTGCCGGATGCAGACATTATCTTATTTGGTTCGCGTGCGCGAGGTGATGCCGGAGAGCATTCGGATTATGACCTGTTAATCATTGTTGACCAAAAAGTAGATATAAAGCTCAATGAAAAAATCATGGACCAGATTTACCCCATTGAACTTGAGACAGAGGCTATGATCAGCTTCGTGGTTCAAAACAGAACGGACTGGAACAGTCCCTTATATCGGGCAATGCCGTTTCATAAAAATATTGGCAGGGAAGGATATGCAATTTGACTAATGAAACAAAAGAATTGATAAGATACAGAATCGAACGAGCAGAGCAAACGCTCGATGAGGCAAAGCTGCTTTTTGACTCCGGTTATATTAACACTTATGTAAACCGATTGTATTATGCCTGTTTTTATGCGGTATCAGCATTATTGATTTCGCAGGAAAAGTCCACAAGTAAGCATGGGCAGTTGATATCCATACTTCATAAGGATTATGTCAAAACAGGATTACTTTCTATAGATTCAGGTAAACATTTTGATATGTTATTTCAAAGCCGGCAGACGGGAGATTATGTTGATCACATAGTATTTGAAGCTGAATAAGTAAAAGACTGGTTGAAAAAAACAAGGCAATTTGTTGAAGATGTAAAAAAATTTCTCTCAAAAAATATCTCATAAGTGGTTCTATGCGGAAAAAACTTATCGACGCTCTGCGTGAAGGCGTATTGATACTTGACGGAGCTATGGGTACCGAGCTTATAGCTCGCGGCCTGGGCGGACAGTGCAGCGAGTATCTCAATATTACCAACCCCGACATCATAATTGATATACATAGTGCGTATTGCAATGCGGGGGCTGATGCGATATTGACCAATACATTTGGCGCAAATTCGTTGAGTCTGGCGCGTCACGGCCATTCGGATAAAGTTCGAGAAATCAATCTTTCGGCTTGTAAGAATGCGCGCAAGGCCGCGGGCGATAGTAAATATGTTTTAGGCGACATCGGGCAGACAGGCGAATTTTTGAAGCCTCTGGGAACGCTGGAGCCGCAGCAGTTAAAACAGATTTTTGCCGAGCAGGCCTCAGCCCTGGCAGAAGGCGGCGTTGATGGATTTGTTATTGAGACTTTTGCTGCCGTAGATGAAGCTCAAATTGCACTTGAGGCCGTCAGGTTGGTGAGCGATTTGCCGGCATTTGTGTCTTTTGCATTTGACCCGGCCGGTAATGACGCAAGAACTATGATGGGAGTGGACGCGGCAGCGATTGTTTCTGCATTTGCAGATTCAGGCGCAACGGGCGTTGGATTCAACTGCGGCACTGTCGATATGGAAGGATATGTCAAATTAGCCCGGCAGTTTAAGAATCTTTGTGCAAATACGAATTTGTTATTGATAGCCGAGCCTAATGCGGGCAGGCCGGAACTTGTTGACGGCAGGGCGGTTTACAGCCTGTCGCCAGAGGATTTTACAGAATCTGTGCAAAAAATCATTGCACTGGGCTTTAATCTCGTTGGCGGCTGTTGCGGCACAGGGCCTGCGCATATAAGCGCAATTTCCAGGAATAAACCCCGCGAATAAACCGGTGGCGGGGTCAGATTTGTGCAAGGTCGCGATTGCATTATACCAATGACCCGCAGGACATTGTCCTGCGGGCTGACGGCGGCTAAACAATGTACAATGTTCAATGCTGAATAAGTTTCAGCAGATGTTCAACGGTACGATTTGTTGCGCCTTTGTTTTTTATTATCACTTCACATCCACAGGCGGCAATTTGGGCGGCAAAAGCCGAATCTCGCAGACATTGGCACATCCTTTGATAAAGTTCATCCTCATTTTTAACCTCTATCGCTCCATTGGCGGCAAGCAGGTCTTCAACGGTATGTGCAAAGTTTTCCGTATGTGGCCCGAACATCACACATTTGTTTAATGCGGCTGCCTCCATCATATCCGAGCCGCCCATCGGCACAAGACTTCGCCCGACAAAGATAATATCCGATATAGCATAAAACCTGCGTAAATCACCCATCGTATCGCCGAGGATGACCGCCTTTTTTGATATAGCCGGTGTTTTCTGCGATTTGATTTTACTGTAACGAACAAGCTCAAGGCCGCTTTTCTCAATCAATTGAGCGACGGTATCAAATCTTTCCGGCTTTCTCGGCACCACGGCAAGGCGTAAATCCGGGAAATCTGCGAGCAGCTTTTTATAAACGCCGATTATGAAAATCTCTTCATTATCGCCCGTGCCGCCGGCAACCCATAACGGTTCGGATTGTTTTGCAATTTGACAGGCAAGTTCCTGCGACCCATCGACAGGCTTGTCAACTGCTGCGG
Source organism: Blastopirellula marina (assembly GCA_020721975.1). Lineage (GTDB taxonomy): Bacteria > Planctomycetota > Phycisphaerae > Sedimentisphaerales > UBA12454 > DYLR01. The sequence goes on from DYLR01000016.1 coordinate 13,591, forward strand.
TGTCATATTTTAGACTGCCTGTTACGAAAAGCTGTTTTTGACTGCCTCCCAGTTCGAAAAATCGTTTTGCATATTCTTCATTTTGAGCGAGAAACAGGCTGATTTTGGCGATAACCGGTTTGAGTAAAGATTTTGCAAGCCTGTATCGCGGCAGGCTTCTATTGCTTATTCTTCCGTTGACAATTACTACCGGCACGCCGCGGGATTTTGCAATACTTATAAGATTCGGCCAGATTTCAAGCTCCACAAGAATTATCATATCAGGCCGCAGATTATCGAAAGCACGCTTCATTATCGGCGATATATCGAAAGGGAAAAAAAACACGCAGTGCGAATCGCCGTAGAGTTTTGTCGCGCGTTCAAAGCCGGTATCGGTGGTTGTGCTTATGACGATTTCATATTCCGGCAGGCGTGTTTTTAATTGCGCTACGAGCGTTTGCGTTAAATTTACCTCTCCCATACTGACGGCGTGAATCCATATACATCTTTTATCGGGACATTTTCGCGGCGTTTTTCCCAGCCGCTGATTCCAGCCGGTTTTGTATCTGCCGTGCTTAATCCGCCGATACGCCATTTTCGGGGCGTATATTACAAGAGCCAGTAAATAAATTAAGTCAATAAGACATTTCATTTTCGTTTAATCGCAGCAGAGTATCTTCAAAGGGATTTTGTATCGGTCATTCTCGGGTCGTCGTGAACCGTCTGTCCGTTATGTTTTTCGCCGGCCATAGCCAGTTCGCGAGAGCCTTTCATCGGGTCGTAAAAATCCCGGCTCAAATCCACAGTGTTAATCATCATAGCAGGGCGGTTGCACGGCAGCTTTCCTGATATCATACCGTCCGGCTGTATAAAGCATGATGAGTAAGGCTGATAAGCCGCACTCGAATTGGCCATACTGACCCAAAAATAATTACACGCAGCGTGGCATTGCATGGTCTGCTGCATAATATGCGAATGCACGCTGGGACCGTTCTGGCGGGCATTGTAAAACGATTGTATGATACATTGAACGTTCTGCCTTTTCATATCTCTGTACAATTCAGGGAATCGCAGCTCAAAACAAATCATCAAAGCACATCGTACGCCGTTGATTTCAAATATCACCGTGCGGTTTCCGGCTGTATATTTGCCGATATCGCCGGGCATGAGAAACCGCTTGTCATAACGGTCTTCAATCATACCTTTGGGGTTGATTAAATACTGGCAGTTGGTCGGCTTGTTGGGTTCGGTCAGCCTGTGAGTACTGCCCAGAACCGCCCATACACCAAACTTTCCGGCAAGAGCCATTGCTTTTTGGGTTTGCGATTCGAGCAGCGACCAGTCGATTTCGGACGGCTCGCCGACATCAACGCCTGCGTAGCCGCTCATTGCACATTCCGGGAAATGAACGATATCTGCGCCTTCGTGTGCGGCAGAAGTAATGAATTTGCATACCGATTGCGCATTGGCCTTAATATCAGCCGATACTGCGAACTGACAGGTCGCTATTTTTAATTTGCCGTTTGCCATAATCATTTAACATTGAACATTGTTTAGCCGCTGTCGGCATGACGGCGTTTCTTTTAACCTCGCGAATCAATCGCGGGGCTAACAAAAGAGATTATAGATTACAGATTTCAGATTTAAGAAAAATCCGCGTTCACAATGTTAAATGTTAAATCTTAAATGTTAAATGTTAAATCTTAAATGTTAAATGTCTATCGTCCGTGGTTTCCTAATCCAAAATCTAAAATCTGGCATATTCTATACGGTTTTTAATGCCGTGAAAAGAGTTATTTTAAGCGCCGATAAAAACTGCCCCAATAGACTGAAAGCCCTGAAAATCAGGTTTTCAGCCTGACTGATGCCGGCATTGCCAAAAAAACTCTTGACTTTTTGTTCATCTTTTGATATACTACCACTTCAATTTTGGGGTGGATAGGGTGTACATTTATTAACGCAGTTGCCGTTTGCAGGTGTGTGTTGTGTGCAGAGTTTCTGTAAACGGATTGCAAAACTTGTAGAGGAAAGGTTGTTATGAAGGCGAAAACTCATATTGCGGGAAGACTGTGTGCGTTAGCGGTGTTTGCGATAATTTTGCCCGTCAGCTCTTTGATTGCGGATGTAATCATTGAGAACCAGCAGGGGTATTACTCACTTCTAAATGGTGATTCAATTACGGCAATAGTCAACTGGATATGGCCGGGCTATGATTATGACTACATTGATATTACCCGCCAGGGCAGTTGGCCGAGCGCTTTTGATTCCTGGAGCAGCAGCACGGCGCCGGATGGTTCTTACTGCTATTTTACCGGCCCAAAAGTCACCAACAACAGCGGCTCAACCTGGGTTTTGTATTTTGATATAGACTATTCCATACCTGAAACAACCACGCAGTTATGCGATGTAGTGGCTGTTTACGACGGGCCAATAAATTCAGACCCAATCGGCGCCTGGAAAACCAACGGGACACGGTCGGGCAGCACGATATCCTGGCAGTATCCGGTTTCACTTACCCGCGAAGAATACAGTCTGTTTGCCAATCCGGTGCCTGAGCCGATTACCACGGTTCTGCTCGGTATGGCAGGTGCAACTATGTTTATTGGGCGTCGCCGCCACTGATTATTTGCAGTAATTTGCCGTGTATTCGTCTGTTGGCTGCGACGGTTTGAGTTTTTCTGCCGTCATAAGCGGCTATATCGATCGGAAAGATATTTTTTCCGTACCAGTCTGATACAACTGCCCCGGCCTGTTGTGCGATAATCGCTCCTGCGGCAATATCATGCAGCCGGGCTTTATCGACAATCATTCCAATAAACGAGCCTTTGGCTACGTAAGCAAGGTGCAGGGCGGTTGAACCAAGACTGCGGCAACGGAGTGTGCATCGCAGCTTATTTGCCCAGGCCGGGACGTGTTTTTCATGCATACTGTCTATGCCGATTACTTCGTTTTCATTTATGTCGAAATCATTTGCGTGTATTGTACGGCCGTTATACTGGACAGGATGGTCTTTTGCTGCGGTGAACATTGAATTGGTTGTGGGGTCGTACACTACGCCGATGACCGGCTGTCCGTCGAGCATTGCGGCAATGCTTACGGAAAAGCTCAATATGCCGCGGGCAAAATTATTTGTGCCGTCAATCGGGTCGATAAGCCACCAGATTTTTTCATTGCCGGCCGGCTCAATTTTAAGAATATCATCATTTTTGCCGCCTTCTTCTGCACAAAAGCCGTGGCCGGGAAAATTCTGCCTGATTTGAGAAATTATGATTTCCTGACATTGCCTATCGTACTGGGTTACTATTGAACCGTCGGTTTTAAGCGAGGCGCCCGCATAATCGATATGTTCAACGGCAAAACCGCCTGCGAGCCGGGCGGCGGCAACCGCTGTTTCGAGCATTTTAATTGTATCCATAAACTGCATAAAAAAATTCCACAGGATTGACATATTCGACAACTCGGCATATTCTACATGAATTGTCAATCAATTTCATTATGTTTTTACTGCCTTCAAAATATTTTTATAAAATTGAGACTGCCGAACGTATAGTCTGGATTGTATGGTTTTTTGTTTCACTCGGCATAATGACATTTCTGTGTCTGCTGGCTGCGGATATAGTTAATATTGACGGGCTGGTTGGCACGTGCGGCTTCAAAGAGCGGTACGGGCTTGCGTGTCCGGGCTGCGGAATAACCACCTCGTGCAAACTGTTTTTCAGCGGACATATTGTTCGTGCTTTTTATGTTCAGCCGGCTGGTGCGGCCTTGTGTCTGGCGATTGTTGCGTCGTGGATTTTGGCTTGTATAACAGGGGCGTTTGGGGTACAGTTATGGATAATACCGCCTGTGCGTATATGGGATGGCTGGAAAATTATTTTGGTTATGCTGATTATATTTGCTTTCGGCTGGGCAGTTTCGTTAATAAAAACGGTATGCACAAAAGGATATGAATAATGAAAAGATTTCATAAAATACGGTTTTATGCGTGTTTGATTTACGTATCGGGCTGTCTAATGATAACGGCCGGCTGTTATGTGCCGGCTTCAATGTCGTCGCCTCGCGAATCTGAAAGGAAGGTGCTTGCCGAGTACAAACTTGCGGCAGCAAAGCCGAATAAAATTCTGATTCTCGTAAATAAACCCTCTTATGTGCCTGTCAATGCCGATATAGCGATGTATCTTACCGAGGCAATTCGTCAAAATCTTGATGCTAAAGCCGATATACCAATGCAAAAAACGGTTCCTTACAGGCAGGTTCTCGAATATCGCGCCGAACGCAATCTCGCCGAAATGACGCCTGCACAGCTTGCCGCTGCTGCCGGCGCCGACCACGTGATGCTTGTAGATGTCGAAGACTATGAAATGACGAATGTTGCGGGTATGGGCTTTTACAGAGGTTCGCTTACGGTCAGATGCTTTTTGTTTGACTCGACGGGAAAACAGGTCTGGCCGGCGAGCAATACGGGCAGACAAATCAGCGTGGGCTTTGATACCGAGGGTGATAAATTTGAGGCAGCGGTGATAAAACTTTCAGGAGCAGCGGCTCACTGTATAGCGCGGTCTTTCAAGGATACTCCGAAATATAAATACGGGATATTTGAGGAGAAAAAAAGCATCGATTCGGATGCTTTTTGAATGACCGGTAAGTCGGTCTATTGTTTTGAGCCGATTTCAAAAGCCCTTATATTCAAATCCACAAACTGCGGGCGGATTCTGTCTTTTATTGCGTCGTACCTGAATATGCGGTTTTATGCCGCAGGCTCTGCCAAATTCCTCTATTGAGGCGGCTGTGGTTGATTCCCCCATAAGGGTTTTGCCCGTGCCGGCCTTGTCCATCCCGTGAGCCATTGATATTCCGCCGCCCATGCAGAGAATCGTGTCAATTCTGGAAAGCGGCGGCAGCACGCCGAGACTATAACAGCCGATGTCGCCCGTTACGACCACATCGTATCTGCCCAGACAACTGAACACTGCGCGATGCGGACAGCCCGGACACAGCGCCGGCGGCCTTGAGGGCAAATCGGCGGATTCATCCCGCGGTTTACTTTGGATGATTGTTTTGCCATCCATTTTTGCCCGACACGCCCGCAGAACAGACGGCGATAATTCGCCTATACCCGGTATCCATTGCCGGCCTTCGCATTTAATACCCATTGCCCGGATATGCTCTTCCGTAAGCGGGTCAAGCTCTTCCACTATCAGCAGTCTTTCAATGCCAGCGTGAGCAGGGGGTCTGCGGCTACGTTCAATCCGACATGTTTCATCGTCACGATGGTTCTCGCACCGGCCAGACTTGCTCCGGCGGCCACTTCAAAGGCCACTTTTTCATTTGGCGACCATTCGCAATATATGCTGTTACGATAATTTTCAGCCACAGCTTCAAGAATTTACGTGGACGGCGTGCCGGGATAACCGGCCGATAATTTTACGCCTGTTTCATAAGCCCCGCGTGCAAACGCCTCATTGCCCGACAAAAGCTGCTTCGTTATTATTTTGTTTAATGTATTCAATCCTGCAGCCTTTCGAGCATATAGTCCGCATCTATATTTTCTCGTACAAGCTCATAAGTGGCAGATATCTTGTCTGTGTCGTCGCTGCGAATTTTGAAATTTAAATCTTTCATCGCCGCGGTAATCTCAAAGGTATCATCCGATGCGGTCAATACGGGGATTCTGCTCTTGAACAGCAGCGACAGGATTGTCGTCTCCGGCTTAAGGCCGCCTGTGAGAATAAGCCCGCCCGAAAGCAGCTTTTCACGATATTCGCCGCTTTCCGAAAGCACCAGAGTCAGCAGGATATTGTCAATCCGGTCGCCCGGAGTAATTATAAGCGTATGAGGCTCGATATGATGAAGCACGTTTTGAGGCTCCATCGCCGCTACAACAGTATGCTCGATTTTGTTATGCAGCGATTCAGAGCCGCATAAGACACCGTAATTAAATTCCTCGGATATTTGTTTGACCGTATAACTGCTCAACTGCTGCTGATATGGCATTGTTCCGAGCAGTTTTGTTCCGAGCAGCTCAAAACCTTTTGATGTGATACGTTTTATTTTATCATATTTTTCGGGCATAGTTTTATTCAGTATCACGCCCAGAACCTCAACGTTGTACTGCCGAAACAGATTCAGCGACAGCGCCACTTCGTCGATAGGCCTGCCTATACCGCCCGGAGCTACTATGACAGCCTTTGCTCCGAGCATTTGAGCCACGCGGGCGTTGGACAAATTAAAGCACGAACCAACCCCTGCGTGTCCTGTGCCTTCTACCAGCACAAAGGGATGCCGCCGGGAAATTGTGGAATATGCCGACAATATACGATCCTCAAGGGGTTTCACATCAGGATTTTCGATATATCTGGTAGTAAAACCTGCGGGTATAGCAACCGGACTCATTATTTCCGGCGTTTCCGGCAGCTTGAACGCATCCCACACCAGTATAGCATCTTCATCGACGTTATGAACTTCCCAGACCACATATCGCTGACCGACCGGCTTTATGTAGCCGGGGTCGTAGCCGTTTCGTCTTAAAACCTGCATAAGCCCGCAGATAATCGACGTCTTGCCGGAATCCTGACCCGTGGCGGAAATATAAAGTGGTTTCATAAACCTTTGTCCATAAATATCTTGTATTGGAAAGAATGAATATTAGCATTATCTGACTGCCTTTACAAGGGCTTGTTTCGCAAATTATTCCGGCAAAAAAGTTTTTTCGTCCACAAAAATGTTGCAGAATAGTTATAAAAAATTTATAATAATATTTGTAAGTCCTTTTTTAATAAAGGTATAATCTGTATCTTTATGAAGCAAAAAACTGATATAAGTGATTTCGTTTCCAAAAAGACCTTTGCACAAATAGAAGAAGCGTTTTTGAACAATTTTGCTTTGGGGCTGGAAACGTGCGACATTCGCGGGCGGCAGGTGGCGTCGCTTTGCAGTAAAAATTGTCAGCCGGAATTCTGTCAAATAGTAAAATCAAGTCCCTCCGGCGAACAAAGATGCCGTCAGGATAGAATGCGGAGTATGAATATCGCCTTCGAGACAGGCCAGCCTTATATCTGTATCTGTCATGCAGGTATCGTGCTTGGCTGTGTGCCTGTGATGGATGGCGACATCCCACTTGGAGGGGTGTTTTTTGGCAAATGTCTGTGGGAGCCGGCCAACGAAAATCTCGTCGGCGAAATTAACAAAAGGCTCAAAGGCATCAGACTTAATCGCCGGCAGCTTAACGACTCTATAAATAAGCTTACGGTTGTTTCCGGCCGTAATGTACACAAAGCCACGGAGTTTCTGTTTATATTGATGTATCAGATGACCGGCCTTGATCCTCGTGTGGTGCGGTGGCGCAGCCAAAGGTCTGCCCAGCAGGCTGAAATTGCAGAAATCGTCAGAGAGCAGAAGCAAAAAGGCGAAAAGGTGCATTATCCGCTGGAACGCGAAAAAGAACTTATCAACAAGGTCAAAATCGGCGACCGAATCGGAGCAAGAGAGATACTTAATACAATTCTTGCGGCCATTATGCTCAGCGACCCCGGCGACCTGAATGTTCTAAAAGCCAGAATGCTGGAGCTTTTGAGCATACTTTCACGCAGCGCCGTCGAGGGCGGCGTTGACATAAATTTTCTGCTCGAACGGAATCTTCAATATATCAACCGCGTAATGGAAATTGACAATCAGCAGGACCTTTGCGTCTGGATAGGCAGCGCACTAAATGATTTTATCGAGCTTGTTTATTCATCGCAGGATTCCCGCAAGATTACGCAGGTCAAACCGGCGGTTGAATATATCGAAAAAAATTATGCCGGGCAGATTTCACTTGCCGAAATTGCGCGTGCGGCTCATTTAAGCGTTTCCCGCCTTGCGCATTTATTCAAGGAGCAGCTCGGAATAACGATTATCGATTATCTGACAGGCGTGCGGATTGAACACGCCAAGCAGATGCTGCTTTCAACCAATAAAAGCTGCACCGAGATTTGCTTTGAAGTCGGCTATAACAACCAAAGTTATTTTACCCGCACTTTCAAGGATATAGTCGGCCTTACGCCCCGGCAGTTCCGCGAACAAAATAATCGCAGGGAATGACCGGTTTTATCGGCAAAGTTGATTTGCAAAATGCCGATACTCCGGTTAGTATTTAGTGTTTTTGAGATGTTTTCATGACTAAAACGATAGCCATACTTGGTTCGACCGGCTCAATAGGTACAAGCGCCCTGAAAGTTATCGATGCGCTTGGCAGTGATTACCGCGTAGCAGCCCTGACAGGGCATAATAATATTGATCTGCTTGCCGAGCAAATTCGCCGATACAAGCCCCAGGTTGCCGCAGTGAGTAATCCCGACAATTATCGCAGACTTGCGGATTTGGTAAAAGGGCAAAATGTAATTGTATCTGCCGGTCCGCAGGCTCTGGAAGATATAGCGGTAATGGCGGATATAGACATAGTACTTACGGCTGTGGTAGGTTTGGCGGGTTTATCGCCAACGCTCGCGGCGATAAAGGCCGGCAAAACTGTCGCCGTCGCCAATAAAGAGCCGTTCGTTGTGGCCGGGAAAATTATGATGGAAGCCGCCGAGAAAAACGGCGCGACAATTCTGCCTGTTGACAGCGAACACTCTGCGGTTTTTCAGTGCCTTCACAGCGGTAATGCCGGCGAGGTTGCCAGGCTGGTTTTGACCGCATCCGGCGGGCCGTTCCGCTGCGCAAATGAAAGGGAAATTGAAAACGCAGCCATTGAAGATGCGCTTAGCCATCCGACCTGGAATATGGGCAAAAAAATCACCATTGACTCGGCCACAATGATGAACAAGGCCCTTGAGGTTATCGAGGCTTGCTGGCTGTTTGATATGCCGGTGGAAAAAATTGATGTGCTTGTGCATCCCGAGTCAATAGTACATTCCATGGTAGAGTTTGTTGACGGCTCGGTTATTGCGCAGATGTCGCCGCCGGATATGACGCTGCCGATACAATACGCTTTGACTTATCCACGCCGCCTGGCGGGAATTTCACCGCGACTGAAGCTCGAAGATATAGGTATGCTTAGTTTTGCTAAACCGGATTTGCTGAAATTCCCCGCTGTGAGGCTTGGCTTTGAAGTGGCAAAACTTAACGGCACGGCAGGTGCGGTTTTTAACGCTGCCAACGAGGCGGCAGTGGAGGAATTTCTGCGGGGCAGGATTCGTTTTGGCTCGATAGTACGGCTTATTGAAAGCTGCCTTGAAAAGCATGATTTCAGGGCTGATGTGTCTTTGGAAGAACTGCTCGTTGCTGATGAATGGGCCCGGCAGG